>CAJZJY010000036.1 GCA_916050055.1 uncultured Streptococcus sp. | reverse complement strand
TACCTGATGTTCAGACTCTTAGAGCAAAGGATTATATTACAGAAGATCAAAAGAAAGCATATGAAAATCGTCAAAAAACTCCTGAACAATAATTATGAAAAAGAGAGCATTTACGCTTGTTGAATGCTTAATTGCGCTCGCCATTGCTTGCTTCTTACTGATACTTACTCCGCCTTTGATTAGTCATTCCTATGTAAATTGGAAGGAAGAAGTATTTCTAAGAGAGTTTGAGCAGGTGATGGATACGGCGCAGATTACAGCTATTTCAACGGGACAAGGTTCGTTTGTAACGGTCTCAGGTGGTATCGTTGAATTAAATTGTCATGGGGCTAGAGAATTGGATAAGAAGATTCGCTTTCCGGATACGATGAAAAGTTATTCTGTTCAAACGTATGGTTTTAAACCCTATAGTGGGAATGTTAGTCAGTTCTCATCCGTGACTTTTGATGGACGAAATCGCAGGTACACTTATGTTTTTCAATTAGGGGAGGCTAAGTATCATGTTGAAATTACCGAAAAGTAGAGGGTATGTATTGCTGGAAGCTTTAATCGGTCTGATGGTTTTGACCGTTATTGTGTCTTTAATCAGCTTTATGATGGGACAGCTGTATCATAGGCAACAACTTAAAGGCTGCTTTTTGGATGCTGCGGCTACTCAGTTAATGGATTTACAAGCGAGTGCTACTTATCCTGTGGCTGTTAACAAATTGCCAAGCGAAGAGTTTCAAAAGATGAAAAAAGTGACATTTGAAAAAGTAAATACAGCAGCCTCTCCAACAGTGGTGACGGTCTCTTGCGGAGAGCATGAGGAGGTGTTTCAAATCAATGCGATTACCGAGAAAAAAGTCCGGATTTCTACTCATTGAACACCTAATTGCTCTCGTGATTATCTCGATTAGTTTAGTAGCGTTTATGGGACTTTCTACGGCGTTTCTAAAAATCAAGGACCGGCTCAATGTTCCTGACGATATTAAATGGCATGTCGCCGTTCAGCAAATGAATTTTAATTATGCTGGCTTTAGGCTGACATCGTTAAATGGCTATGATCCTTATACCGCACATTTTGAAAATATGACATCTGAGAAAACAGAAGTGATTACACTCGTTTCTAGTTGGAAAGATGGCGGGAAGATTTATAAAGGAGCAGGAGGAAGTGGAGGACACCAACCATTTCTTTATGGCATTCGAAGGCTATCTATCAAAAGAAACGGGAGCAGGTTACTGATTTCGACAACGCTCAACCAAGGAAGTACTTTTCGCTTAAATTTCGCGCCAAAGAATCGAGTCATTTATGTCAAAGTGAAAGAAGTAAAGGAAAAGAAAAATGACAAACCCTAAAAGAAAAGGAACGCTACTATTTCAGTTTCTGGCGTTACTTGCTATTGCCAGTTTCCTTATTATCGCGCTACTAAAAATCCATGCCCACAACACTCTTGAATATCGCCTTCTGGAAGATGGGTACCGAATGGATATATTGCTAGAGATGACAAGTCAGATACTGCGGCAAAAGATTTCTTTTAATGGGGATGAGATGACTTTTCCCGATAGCATTCAGTTTTCTAGTGGAACGGTGAGCGTAGAGTGGAATGAGAAAGCACATCAATTTACCCTAAAGGCGCACCTTCCAAATGGTCATTCGAAGGAAGATACACTATATATTCAGTTTGTAAAATAGGCTAAACACTACATAGCGACTTCTTTTTGTTTTTTTCATTTTCAAGATATGGTATACTTTTCAATGAGAAAATGAAAAGATGGTGAAATAATGACACAAACAATCGGAGAAATTTTAAAAAGTGCAAGGCAATTAAAAGGCTACACTCTTGATGACTTGCAACAAATTACAAAAATTCAAAAACGTTATTTAATCGCAATTGAAGATAATGACTTCGACTTGATGCCAGGTGCGTTTTATACACGCGCGTTCATCAAACAAATTGCTGACACAGTTGGATTAGATGGAGCGGCTTTATTAGAAGAGCATGCATCTGAAATTCCACAAGCTGTTGTGAAGACAACTCCACAGGCAACTTATACGACTTCTTCAAGTAATCGTTCACGTTTAAATAAAAACAAGAGTAAATGGTCTTCAGTATCAGCAACTTTAAAAAATTACTTCCCAACAATTTTATTGGGAATGTTCATCGTAGCGATTATTTTTGCAATTGGACAAGCCGTATTTAGTAACCGTGCACAACGCAATAATCCTGTAACGACTCAAGCTACAACACAAACAGCTGTTGCAGCAGAAACGACTGTTGCTACAACGACAACTGCAGCTCCAGAAGTGACAAGTGTTACTTATTCATATGCGAACGGAAATGCATTGTACTATATTGCGAATGTAAGTAAATTCCCATTAGACGTGAAAGTGTTAAATGAAGCAAGAAATGCTTTATGGGCACAAATTTCAGCAGATGGTAAAGTGGTGGCAGACGGCGTTCCAGCAACAAATCAAACAGTGACTGGTTCGATTCCTGAAGGAACAACAACGATTCGTATGGACTTTGGATATACTCCATTAGGTACAATTACTGTTGGTGGTGTTGAACTAACGATTCCTGAAGGTTCAAACGCTACAAGAATTTATATCACGATTCAATAGGAGAATTGCGATGAATTTACCAAATAAATTAACGGTTTTGCGAATTTTCATGATTCCGGTTTTTATCATTCTGATGTGCTTACCGAGTGAAGCGCTAGGAGTGATGAATCTTATGGGCTCACAAATTAGCGTTGTCCACTTTTGGGCAATGATTATTTTCGCAGTAGCTAGTTTTACAGATTATCTTGATGGATATTTAGCACGCAAATACAAATTAGTGACAAACTTTGGGAAGTTCGCTGATCCTTTAGCAGATAAAATGCTAGTCATGAGTGCATTCATTATGCTTGTTTCATTCAATTTAGCACCTGCTTGGGTCGTAAGTATCATTGTTTGTCGTGAATTAGCAGTAACGGGGCTTCGATTATTATTAGTCACAGATGGCGAAGTCATGGCTGCTGCTTGGCCAGGAAAAGTAAAAACAGCCACTCAAATGTTGGCGATTATTTTCCTATTGACGGACGATTTGTTCTTTAAGGCCCTTGGGATTCCAATCGGACAAATCTTACTTTATAGTTGTTTAGTATTTACAATCTATTCAGGTTTGGATTATTTTGTAAAGAATCGACATGTATTTGCGGATTCATTTACTAAAACAGAATAACAAACGAAGCCTGAAACAATTGTTTTGGGCTTTTATTTTTACAAAAGAGTGTTAAGGAAGGCGAAATTATGAATGCAGAAATCATTGCAGTTGGTACAGAGTTGCTAATGGGGCAAATTGTGAACACGAATAGTGCATACCTAGCTCAAGAATTAGCTAAAAACTCGATTCCAACATACTATCAACAAGTGGTAGGGGATAATGAAGAAAGAATGTATGAAGCGATTGAATTAGCCGCTTCAAGAAGTGAGTTGATTATTTTATCTGGAGGTCTTGGACCAACGACAGATGATATCACCAAACAAGTACTGGCTCGCTTTTTAGAAGTGCCACTCGTTGAAGATGAGGCAGCTCTTCAGAAAGTGATTGATTTTCACGTACGTTCTCATCGCGATATGAGTGAAAATAATCGTAGACAGGCACTCGCATTCGAGGGCGGTACTGTTTTTAAAAATCATAACGGACTTGCGGTCGGCTGTGGGTTTGAAAAAGAGGGCCGTCAATTCATTGTTCTACCTGGACCACCAAATGAATTGAAAATGATGATGCAAAAAGAAGTGTTGCCTTTCTTAAGAAAGAAAGTGGGCAAGGTAGATTTATTCGAGTCTCGTTATTTACGATTCTTTGGAATTGGAGAATCACGTTTAGTGACCATCCTAGAAGATTTAATCGAGGGACAAACGAATCCGACAATTGCGCCATATGCTGGTAAATTCGAAGTGATGCTTCGATTGACAGCCAATGGTGAAACGGAAGAAGAGTGTACAGAGCTTCTTGACGGGATGGAATTACTCATCCAATCTCAAGTAGGAGAATACTTCTATGGATACGGAGACCACAATACATTACAGGAAGTCACTGTTGAGTTACTAAAAGAATCTGGGCTCACGATCGCATGTGCTGAAAGTTTAACGGGTGGATTGTTTGCAGCAAGTGTCGTGGCGTTCGAAGGAAGCTCCTCTTATTTCCAAGGTGGAACAGTTGCTTATCAAAGAGAAGCAAAAGAAACGCAACTAGGAATCGACAGCACCTTACTAGATCAATATGGAATGGTCAGTGCAGAATGTGCTAAAGCGATGGCCGAACAAGCAAGACTCCATTATCAAAGTGATTTGGGAATTTCATTTACAGGAGTCGCTGGACCAAGTGAAATGGAAGGAAAAGAAGTCGGAACGATTTTCGTAGCATTAGCCTCTCAAACAGAGGTTGAAGTGTTAGAATTACACCTTGCACGTACTCGTAACGATAACCGTGAATTCGCGGTACAATATGGATGGAATTTACTTAGAAAATATTTATTAAAACAAGTTCGAACAAAATAAGAACAAATGTTCGCATATTGCTTGCGCATGGAATAGAACATAGTGTACAATATGTTTGACTTAAAATTCGTGGAGGAATTAAAACATGGCAGAAAATGAAAATCGTCAAAGAGCATTGGAAGATGCACTAAAGAAAATTGAGAAGAGCTACGGTAAAGGTGCCGTAATGAAATTAGGAGAAAAAGTAGATACACAAATTCAAACAGTATCTTCAGGTTCTCTTGCGTTAGATATCGCATTAGGTGTAGGTGGATTCCCACGTGGACGTATCATCGAAGTATACGGACCAGAATCTTCAGGTAAAACAACTGTTGCACTTCATGCGGTTGCGGAAGTTCAAAAACGTGGTGGAGTGGCAGCGTTCATCGATGCTGAGCACGCTCTAGATCCAGAATACGCAAAAGCATTAGGCGTAAACATTGATGAATTATTATTATCTCAACCAGATACAGGGGAACAAGGATTAGGAATTGCAGATGCTTTAGTATCATCAGGAGCAGTTGACATCGTTATCGTCGACTCAGTTGCTGCGTTAGTTCCACGTGCCGAAATCGATGGCGACATGGGACAATCTCACGTAGGTTTACAAGCTCGTTTAATGTCTCAAGCATTACGTAAATTATCAGGTTCAATTAACAAAACAAAAACAATCGCAATCTTTATCAACCAAATCCGTGAAAAAGTGGGCGTTATGTTCGGGAACCCTGAAACAACACCTGGTGGACGTGCGTTGAAATTCTACGCGACTGTTCGTTTAGAAGTACGTCGCGCAGACCAAATCAAACAAGGTACTGAAATTTTAGGGAACCAAACTAAAATCAAAGTTGTTAAAAATAAAGTGGCTCCACCATTTAAAACAGCTGTTGTGGATATTATGTACGGAGAAGGAATTTCTCAACTTGGGGAATTACTCGATATGGCAGCAGACCTCGACTTCGTGAAGAAGAGTGGTGCATGGTACGCTTATAACGACGAGAAGATTGGTCAAGGTCGTGAAAATGCAAAAGCATACTTGGCAGACCATCCAGAAGTCGTTGCCGACTTGAACCAAAAAGTTCGTGCTCACTACGGCATTGGAGTAGCAGCTCCTGTCGAAGTGGAAGAAGAAGGACAAACAAGTTTATTAGACTAATCAATGAAAAGAATCGAGCGCTTCAGTTCGATTCTTTTTTTATGCAAAGTTTACTAACTGCTTAAGGTTTCATAAGATTGCTAGCATTTTACATTAAAATAATGTACTCTTATGGTTGGTATAATTTAAGAAAGAGGATTTTTCAATATATGTTTAAAAGAAAGCCTTATGTAGGCCTGAGTGATAAAATTCGTAATCAGAAAAATTCGCAACAAATTCTCTTGGAAAGTTCATCTTGGTTAACGATCGGGAATATCGTCTCAAGATTACTTGGAGCACTATATATCATCCCTTGGGGAATGTGGATGGGTGCCGATAGGGATAATGCGAACTACCTATATTTTATCGCCTATAATATTTATGCTTTAGTATTACAAATATCAACGGCAGGGATTCCTGTTGCGATTTCTAAAATCGTAGCGGATAACCAAGCAAGAAGAGACTATAAAACAAGTTGGCGCTTGTTCAAAGGAACGATGCTCTTTATGACATTCCTTGGAGTAGTCTTTGCGGCGGGAATGTATTTTGCAGCGCCACTTTTTGCAAAAGGAGCTACTCCTGAAGAAGTTGCAGACAGTATTATGGTCATCCGTTCGCTAACGCCTGCGGTACTCATTATTCCGCCGCTTAGCTTAATGCGTGGATACTATCAAGGATACAATGAAATGGCTGCTTCTGCGAAATCTCAATTATGGGAGCAAGTCGTCCGTATCTTGTACATGTTAGGATTAACGTATTTTGTCATGCGTGTCATCCGCGGCGGATTCGTCGTTGCTGTAGCGCATTCTACATTTGCGGCCTTTGTCGGTGCGGTCATCGCGTTCTTATACTTAGCATATAAGATGTTCCGAGACCATAAAGGTATGATGGAATTAATGGAAGAAGGGCGCCCTGAACGTCCATTAAGTTTCTGGAAAATTATTTTTGAAGTCATGCGTGAAGCTTTACCTTTCGTGTTAGTAACTTCAAGTATTCAAATCATCAGCTTGATTGACCAAGAAACATTCCAACGTCTGGTTCCAATCTTTACGAACTTCTCGTTTGAAGAAGGGAAAGAACTGATTACTTTATTTGGATTTAATGCGAATAAAGTGATTATGATTGTAATTTCGCTAGCGATGAGTATCTCAACAGCGGCATTGCCACTGCTTGCAGCTCATTATTCAGTGAATGACCGTGAAGAAGTCAAACGTGTCATTGCAAACAACCTTGGATTATTTGCATACATCATGATTCCAGCTTCTGTAGGGATGGCGATTGTATCAGAGCCGATTTATAATGTGTTCTATTCACCAGACCCAACAGGAACGTATCTATTAATGGTTTCATGTATCATGTGTGTGTTCTTAGGATTATTTGTAACGTTCACTTACATCTTGCAGTCGATGGAACAACACATCATTGCGATTAAAGCATTAGGATTTACAGTGCTTATTAAATTACTATGGCAACCAATGATGATTTACTTCCTTGGTGGAGCAGGTCCGTTAATTGCCAGCTCAGTAGCGTATTTTGTCGCAACACTTTATATGTGTCGTCACGTACTTCGATTAACACGATTCGATTTGAATTACGTATTGAAGAAATTCGGTCAAGTGCTTCTTGCTTCTCTTGCGATGGCCATTACTTCAGCACTGACTCTTTATGCGATTAAACATGTAATGCCAATCGGTGGTAAAGTTCGTGCGTTAATTGCAGTTGCTGCTGTAGGTTTTGTCGGAGTTGTGACTTACGGACTAATTACCTTGAAGAATCGATTAGCTGATGAAATGCTTGGCGCTCGCGTCGGTGGAATTCGTCGTAAATTGAGGATGAAATAATGAGATTAGATAAATGTTTAGCAGATTGTGGCCTTGGAACTCGTTCCGAGGTCAAATCTTTATTAAAGGCCAAAAGAATTACCGTCAACGGTAAAGTCGTCACCAATGGTAAAGTACAAGTGAATCCTGAAACGGATGAGATTCTGTTTGATGGCGAGGCGATTCAGTACGAAGAGTTCGTCTATATCATGATGAATAAGCCTAAGGGAGTCGTTAGTGCCACCGAAGATAATCTTCATAAAACGGTACTGGATTTAATCGATCCGCTTTATTTTAAAAAGAGAGTCTTCCCGGTAGGACGTTTGGATATCGATACGCATGGATTATTGCTCTTGACAAATGATGGAGAATTGGCGCATCGTCTTCTTTCACCGAAGAAACACGTCACAAAAATCTATCAAGCAAGAATCGAAGGTGTGATGACTTCTGAAGATGTCGCTGCTTTTGAGAAGGGCATCGTGTTATTGGATGGAACGGAGTGTATGCTAGCGCGTCTGGATATTTTTAGCACAACGCAGGATGAGTCGGTTGTTCAGATTCATTTGAAAGAAGGGAAATTCCACCAGGTGAAACGAATGGTGAAAGCTTGCGGGAAAACCGTTGTCGATTTGCAGCGACTCACGATGGGACCGCTCAAGTTGGATGAGAGCCTCGCGTTAGGAGAGAGCAGACCTTTAACCGAAGAAGAATTAGAATCATTAATGATTCATGAATAACGAAAGCTTAGGAGAAATCCTAGGCTTTTATTTGTTGTAGAAAGGGTTTAACCGCTTTTCATCCCTTTGTAAAAATGGTAAGATAAGACTATTGAATTTACTTGATAGAGATTGGAGCGATTGGATGACAATTGATTGGAAAAAAGAAGTAGAACTTCGTAAAGAAGATCTGTTAAAAGATTTATTCACATTATTACGTATCGACAGTGTGCGTGATGATTCTAAAGCAACAGAGGATGCACCAGTAGGTCCTGGACCTAAAGAAGCGTTAGAAGCATTCTTAGCAATCGGTGAACGCGATGGTTTCACAACAAAACAAGTTGGAAACTTAGCAGGTCACATCGAATTTGCACCAAATCCAGACTACAAAGAAACTCTTGGTGTATTAGGTCACGTGGACGTTGTTCCAGTGGGTACTGGATGGGATACAGATCCTTTCGAACCACAAATTATTAATGATCGTATTTATGCGCGTGGTTCAAGCGATGACAAAGGACCAAGTATGGCAGCATACTATGCATTAAAAATCATCAAAGAATTAGGATTACCAGTTTCTAGACGTGTTCGTTTCATTATCGGAACTGACGAAGAATCAGGTTGGAAATGTATGGACCGTTACTTCCAAACAGAAGAAATGCCAGACTTTGGTTTCTCACCAGACGCAACATTCCCAATCATCAATGGTGAAAAAGGAATTCTTTCATTACACTATGATATTCCTGGGGGAGCTGCTGAAGGCGACTACCAATTATTAAGCTTCGACGCAGGTTTACGTGAAAACATGGTTCCTCAAGATGCCCATGCAGAAGTTACTGTGCCAAATGCAGATGAAGTGGTTGACCGTTTCTTAGCATACGTTGCTGCAAATCCTGTTGAAGGAACTGCTCAAGTATTAGACGGCAAAGTTATCTTAGACGTTGTTGGTAAATCAGCACACGGATCTACTCCAGATAAAGGAATCAATGCTGGAACTCACTTAGCTAAATTCTTAAACCAATTCAACTTCAAAGGCAACGCGAAGAAATACTTAGCATTTGCTGCTGAAGTATTACATGAAGATATTGATGGTAAAAACTTAAAAGTGGACTACAATCATGAAGTGATGGGACCATTAACAGCGAATGCCGGAATCTTCACTTACACTCCAGAATTAGGTGGGGTTGCTGTTGTAAACTTCCGTTATCCATTAGGCGTTACTGCAGAAGGTCTTGAAATTAAGACAGAAGTTGTAGCTTCAGGTTATGGATTCACAGTAGCTCACGGTAAAGCACAAGTTCCTCACTATGTATCACCAGAAGACGAGTTAGTGTCAACATTATTAGACGTATATCACCGTCAAACAGGCTTACCAGCTCACGAACAATCTATCGGTGGTGGAACATACGGACGTATCTTTGAACGTGGTGTAGCGTATGGTGCGCTCTTCCCAGATTCAATCGATACAATGCACCAAGCAAATGAATTCTTCGCATTAGAAGATTTATTCAGATCAGCTGCAATTTATGCAGAAGCGATTTACGAATTAATTAAATAAACGTAAGTGATTAGGAGAACGGATTTCCGTTCTCCTTTT
>CAJZJY010000035.1 GCA_916050055.1 uncultured Streptococcus sp. | reverse complement strand
TCTAATGATATTAAGACCTAAAGAATCTTAAATTAAGTTTTGCATATATAAATCCTCCTTTTGATATGAGGGGAGTGTAATAAAAAAACGGAGCTGGAGGCTCCGTTTTTTTATTCGAATTCAAGTTGTTTTGGTTTTAGGATGGCGGCGGCGATAGTGAAGAGGAGGGCGCCGACAAAGGTTGGGACAATCCACTCTAGGCCATATGTGGCTAGTGGGAAGGTGCCAATTAATTTGACTGCGTCTCCTAGTAGTTTTCCACCTAAAAGTTGTGAGAGGGTGTTGATTCCTTGTACGAGGCCGACGATTCCGGCTCCAACTACTGCTCCAAGATACGTCCAATCGTATGGGATGTATTGGTCGAAGGCAGAGAAGAGAATGAGTGCAATCATAATCGGGAAGATAAATGTCAACACTGGAACAGCTAAGTTGATGAGTGAATCCACCCCGACAAATGAGATGATGAATTCTACTGCCACAGTGACAAGAATCGTTTTCTTGTAGGAGATTTTTCCTTTAGACACTTCTTCGAAATACTGACCGCAAGTGGTTGTCAATCCAATCGCAGTTGTGAGGCAGGCGAAGCAGACAGCCAGTCCCATCGCAAGTTGTCCCCATGATCCGAGTAAGTTCTTCACGATGGTTGTCAGCATTGCGGCACGTTGCGCAGTTGAATCGATGACAGTGCTCATGCTGGCTCCGCTGTATGCCAGAGTCGAGTACACTAATGCGAGTAAGATGAAGGCCACGATTCCAACTCCGAACATCATTCTGAATTGGTCTTTTTTGTTTAAATACCCACGGCGCGTAATATCTTTCATGACCACTCCGGCTAAGAGGGGCGCTCCGAGTACATCCATGGTTTGATAGCCTTCTTTAAATCCTTGTGCGAAGAGTCCGGTTCTATCCGTTGCAGCAAAGCTTGCATTTGGTTGAAGAACGGCTCCGACAAAAATCAAGAAGAGGATGAGTAGGAGAATCGGTGTTAAGTATTTTCCGATAGCATCCATTACGGAGTTTTCCTTATACGTGATCCAGAGGACAATCCCGAAGAATACGAGCGAAGTGATCCATTGTGGTGCGCTTGGGAAATACGATTGTACGAAGATTTCGTGCGTGGATGCTCCGGTACGCGGAACTGCGAAAATCGGTCCGATTAAAAGAACGCAGATTGCAGCGAGGGCGCTCGCAAAAAGTGGATGAACTCTACGTCCGACGTTTAGTGCACTTCCGCCAAGAGCCGCCACAACCATCACGGCAATAATCGATAATAGTGGGTCGCTAATGAGGAAGGCAAAGGTCGCAATTCCCCAGTTTTCTCCAGCTGTTACGCCGAGGTAAGGTGGGAAGATTAAGTTTCCGGCACCGAAGAAGATGGCGAACAGGGCAAATCCTATAATAATCGTATCTAATAATTTCTTTTTCATTGAGTCACAGCCTAACATTAAAAAATGATTAGAAACAGTGTACCATAAACTTCTCTCGAATGCACTAAAAAATAAAACCAAACATTATATTAAATAGTTTATTTATCGTTCGTTTTTAGGTATAATAAAGCGTGCAAGAAAACCATTTTAAAGGAGCGTAACTCATAAATGCGTAAAGTTTATTTAAACCACGATGGTGGCGTGGATGATTTAGTATCATTATATTTACTATTAAAAATGGAAGACGTGGAATTAGTAGGGGTCGGCGTTATCGAAGCAGACTGCTATTTATTACCAGCGGTGGAAGCCAGTAAGAAGATTATCCATAAATTCGGATCTGAAAAAGACAAACAATTGAAAGTCGCTTCTTCAGACTCACGCCCTGTGAACCCATTCCCGAAAGAGTGGAGAATGCATGCCTTCACAGTGGACGCACTTCCAATCTTAAACGAACATAAGCCAATTACGGTGCAAGATTCACCATTAAAAGCGCACGAAGATTTAATCCGTGCGTTAAAAGAATCTGACGAGAAAGTGGACCTTGTATTCGTAGGACCATTAACAGACTTAGCACGTGCATTAGACCAAGACCCAACCATCGAAGAAAACATCGGTAAACTTTACTGGATGGGTGGAACTTTCCTTGATATGGGGAACGTGGAAGACCCTGAACACGACGGAACTGCAGAGTGGAACGTATACTGGGATCCATTTGCGGCAAAACGTGTTTGGGAATCAGGTATCCAAATCGAACTTGTGGCGCTTGAAAGTACTAACATGGTGCCATTATCTCTAGATGTCCGCGACCGCTGGGCAAAAGAACGCGCCATCGAAGGCGTTGACTTCCTAGGTCAATGTTACGCCATCGTTCCGCCGCTCACTCACTACGTAACGAACTCAACATATTTCTTATGGGACGTATTAACGACGGCTTCATTTGGGAAAGAAGACCTTGTCAAACGTTCTGTTGTGAACAGCGACGTAATTGTGGCCGGTGCTAGCCGTGGCCGTACCGTCAAAGCCGAAAAGGGCCGTCCAGTCGACCTTGTCTACCACGTCGACCGCGATGCCTTCTTCGACTACATCACTGATTTAGCGAAAAAATAATGATGAAAGTGCAGGGAAAATTTCCTGTACTTTTTCATGTATTTCTATTGACAACGTTCCAAAACGGGAGTATACTATATTCATAGTTTAGAATAATTCTAAATTAGAAACAGGAGGTAATAAATATGTCAAAAGAACAAACAAAACAAGTATTAAATCAATTAGTGGCTGATTTAAGCCAACAATCAGTAATCGTACACCAAGCTCACTGGTACATGCGCGGTGCAACATTCATAACAATGCATCCATTAATGGATCAACACATGGAATTATTAGACGCTCAATTAGATGAAGTTTCAGAACGTTTAATCACATTAGGTGGAGCTCCTTATTCAACTTTACGTGAATTTGCCGATAACACTAAGATTGCCGATGCCAAAGGAAACTACAGCGACAGTATGGAAGACCGCATCCGTCATTTATTAGTAGGTTACCGTTACTTAATCGACCTTTACCAAAAAGGTATCGACGTAACAGGTGAAGAAGGCGACGATGTAACACAAGATATCTTCATCGGTGCAAAAGGCGCATTAGAAAAATTAGTTTGGATGCTTACAGCAACAATCAACGAAGCACCAGGATTATAATTCTTTAATTAGAAAAAAAGGCTCACGGACAGGAATAGATCTGTTCGTGAGCTTTATTTTTTAGAATCAATCATTTTCTTCTTTATTTCTTTAAAAAGATACAAAAATATCTTTGAACACTTTGTTCTTACCTCGTAGATTTCTTACACTTATAGTACAATATATATTGGTTTTAAAATTTGATAGTTCAATTCGGTATTATTAAATTGCCGAAAGGGAGGTCTTCTTAATGAATATAAAAACAGAATTTTTAAAAATAATGACTGAACAAACAGAAATAGCTTTGGCAACATCTGTAAATGATGTTCCAAATGTGAGAATAGTAAATTTTTATTTTGATCCCGCTGAAAATATACTTTACTTTTCATCTTTTAAAGAGAATGACAAAATCAAAGAATTCAATGCAAATCCCCACGTTGCATTTACCACAATTCCTCATACAGGAAATGAGCATGTTAAAGCTAAAGGGACAGTTCAGAAAAGTGCCAAAACTATTTTTGATGTTGCAGAACAATTTGTTTCTAAAATTCCTGCTTACAAAGGCACTATAGAGTATGCAGGGGAATCCTTGATATTATTTGAAATAAGATTTGATTCGGCTATAGTTACAAAGGATTTAAACACCATTGAAACGATAAAATTATAATTGTCGTTAGTTTTTCGGGGTCACTTGTTGATAGGGAGTTTATTTCATATTTAAAGAAAATCGTCGTTCCAAATCTCATTCATACGTTGTAAATGAATAGGTCTTTCGATACTTTTTGCGCAATCAATTATCATATATGATAATTACCATATATGATAATTTCACCAACGTAATGTTCCGAAGTGTAACCCCACCTAATCAATAGCGTTAGAAAGCACTCTTTCCCTTGGAGTTCTTCCCATCATAACGAAGCTTTTATAAGATTGGCTTTACTACATCCTAGCACAGTGATATTTTCAGAAGAACCAAGATAAAAGACCGTAGGCGTTTAGCAAATATTAATTCACTAAACAGAGATTACGAAGAATCTTACGGATCCTATAATCGCAGTGGTGGGGAATCGGATCAAATGCGAACTAAAGGGAGTTAGGAATTTATTCCTTACTCCCTTTTTGAGGCTTTGAAGGTGAGAGACCTAAGGCTCGAACCGGTACCCCACTACAGCGATTATGGAAACATCCGTAATGATTCGTAGTAATCGAAACTTTTTTATAGGAAACTGATTTTATGTTTTGCAGAAAAATCTAACGGCCTACGGCTTTTTGTCTTATTCTGCAATTTTAGCTAAAAATATCACAATAGAAGCGGGGTGATATGGTATAATAAAGCCAATCTTATGAAAGGTGGAAGGTTTATGGAACAAAAGAAATACAGCGGGAAAGAGTTCACGATGAACGTCCTTAACGCACTTGCATTAGGCGTGGTCGTTACACTTATCCCTGGAGCATTACTTGGTGAATTAGTGAAGGCGTTATTACCAGTATTCCCACAAGGCCAATTGATAATCCAAGCAACCCAAGTGGCCAATACATTAATGGGGGCAATCATCGGATTGATGGTCGGCCAATTCTTCAAATTCACTCCAATTCAAACAGGAGCACTTGCACTAGCCGTTTTATTTGCCGGCGGTGTAGCAACTTTCAATCCTGACGTGAAAGGAATTATCTTTAGCGGTACAGGGGACATCATTACGATGGGGCTTACTGCAGCGTTAGGGGCAGCAGTCATTTTATGGTTTGGCAATAAAGCTAAAGCATACTCTATTATCGTGATTCCAACGGTGTTATTAGTCGTTGTTGGTGGTGCGGGACGTCTTGCTTTACCGTACATCAAAACTTTAACAACATTATTAGGACAAGGAATCGGAACGCTATTATCATTACAACCAGTCATCATGTGTTTATTATTAGCCGTTATTTTCTGTATGTTAATCGTTTCTCCATTTACAACAGTAGGGATTGCCGTGGCGATTAGTCTTAGCGGTGTAGGCTCAGGGGCAGCAAACCTTGGAATCTGTGCGGCTGGTTTCGGTCTTGCGATTGCGGGATGGAAAGTGAATCCAAAAGGAACTGCGATTGCGCATTTCATCGGTTCGCCAAAAATGTCCATGGCGAATGTGTTGGCAAAACCAAAAATCTTATTACCAATGATGTGTACATCTGCCGTACTTGGTGTGTTAGCAGCTTTATTTAACATCCAAGGAACACCTCAAAGTGCAGGCTTCGGTTTCAGCGGATTAGTGGGACCAATCAATGCGTTGAACTTAGCAGAGGGTGGATGGAGTGTGATGAATATCGTTATCGTGACACTTATTTTCGTCGTTGCGCCAATCGCGTTGAACATCGTATTCGTTCATTTGTTCGAAAAAGTGTTAAAATGGATTCAACCAGAAGATTACAAATTAACCGTTTAATAGAAAAGGGGAGTTAAAATGAAAATCGCAATTGCAGGAGCAGGAGCAATGGGGTGCCGTTTCGGGTACATGTTAACAAAAACAGGGCAAGAGGTGACTCTGATCGATGAATGGCCAGCGCATATCGAAGCTATCCAAAAGAATGGATTGAAAGTCGTTGATGGAGATAACACGGATACGATTGATATCAAAATTATTCGTCCAGAAGAAGCAACTGAAGAAGTTGATGTAGTCATCGCATTTACAAAATCAATGAAACTAGGCGAAATGCTTGAAAAGATTAAAGCGATTATCCACGAAGATACAAAAGTGCTTTGTCTCTTAAATGGTCTAGGACACGAAGACACAATGGCGAAATACGTTCCTCGTAAAAACATTATTATGGGGGTAACGATTTGGACTGCAGGTCTAATCGAACCAGGGGTAGCGCGTCTAGGCGGAACTGGTACGGTAGAAATGCAAGCGGCGGACCCAAGTGGTGTTGCGATTGCTAAAGAATTAGTAGAAGTGATGGACAAAGCAGGCTTGAACGCAAGCTACAGCGAAGACGTTCATTTCTCAACATGGCGTAAGGCGTGCGTGAACGGTACGATGAACGCAACATGTGCCATCTTAGATGCAAATATCGGCGAAGTATTCGATACTTCAACTGCCGAAGCTATCGTAACGCAAATCATCAGTGAATTTGTTGCCGTTGCGGAAAAAGAAGGCGTGCATCTTGATCCAGCTGCGATGAAAGATTATGTGTATACGGCTTCTAATAAAGTTCGCGGACACTATCCTTCAATGCACCAAGACTTAATTCAAAATCACCGTTTTACTGAAGTGGACTTCTTGAACGGCTTTGTGGCTAGAAAAGGGAAGGAATATGGTATTCCAACACCTTACTGTCAATTAATTACAGAGCTTATCCACGCAAAAGAAGATATTTTGAAAGTAAAATAGTTGAGTAATAAAAAGAACACACAAAAAGGAGCGAGGCGAGTATAGCCTGCGCTCCTTTTTGTGTTTAGCGGTTGCGTAAATCTAGGGAGATTTATAGGAAATTTTCAACGATAATACGCACTGCTTCGAATGCGTTTTGAGATGCTTTTTCGAGTGTTTCCTCGAAAGTATCAGGGGCATCTTGGCCCACATGGTCGCTCACGCCACGCACGTTTAGTACGGGGATGTCATAGAAGCTAGCCACTTGTGCAATGGGCGCTGCTTCCATGTCGCTTGCGACGATATCTGGTAATTTTTCACGGATATTAGTAACGGCATCGACAGAACTCATAAATGAGTCGCTGGTTGCGATAAATCCGCTTTGGATGTTAAATCCGCTCACCTTTTCGCGGAGTAGTCCGAGCACTTTTTCATGTAAGTCTTTATCTACAGGATAGTCGGCTGGCATCTGAGGGACTTGTCCCCAAGCGTAGTCGAATCCAGTGGCATCCACGTCGCTATAGGCGAATTTCGTAGAGACGATGACGTCGGCCAAGTCGAATGCTGGATTAAAGCTTCCTGTTGTACCGGTATTAATAATGATGTCAGGATGAATTTTGTCGCATAACCATGCAGCAGCGGCAGCGGCATTGGCTTTTCCGATACCGGACTGTACAAGGTATAAATTCTCGTGTACTTCTAGGAGTCGGATAGGGCCTTTTTCAAAGACTACTTTTCCGGGTGCAAAATGCTCTTCGAACGGATGCAACTCTTCTTTCATCGCTGCAACGATAGCAATCTTCATGAATTATTTACCCCACACTTCAGAAACAGGTTTCTTCACTTCCACTTTTGTTCCTGCGAATTGTTCAGAAATGTATTTTTGGATTTCTGGATCGTGGTATAGGTCCACTAATTTTTTGTATTCTTCTTTATCGGCATTTTCTGCTTTCACGGCAATCACGTTGATGCTTGTGATCGTAGATGCGTCAGCTTTTTCATAGAAAAGTGAGTCTTTCAATACGTTTAAACCACCTTCAAGGGCGATGGTGTTTCCGATTGCGATTAAATCAGTGTCGTCTAATACACGTACGCTTGTAGTGTCATCAATCAGTAGGAATTCAAGATTTTTCTTGTTTTCTACGATGTCGCTAGGAGTGCCAGTGCCATCTTTGAAGTCACTTGATAATTTAATTAAACCAGCACTTTCTAATAAGCGTAGCGCACGAGTAGTGTTATATGGACTGTCTGGTAAAGCCACTTTCGCACCGTTTGGTAGGTCGTTTAGTGATTTTACCTTTTTAGAGTAAAGCCCCATTGGTTCAATATACGTAGTGCCAACTGGAACGACTTTGTTTGAGTTGGCTTCGTTAAATCCTTTTAAGTAGCCGATAGATTGGAAGGCGTTAGCGTCAACTGTTCCGTCAGCCACGCTTTCGTTTAATGGCACACCGCCGTTAATTTCTTGGACTTCGATTTTTAGACCTGCTTTTTTCGCTTGTTCAGACTCAGCGATGTATCTCCAGATGTCTGCGTCAGAGCCGACAGAAGCGATTTTGACTGTTTTAAGTCCTGACTCAGAAGCTTGCGAACTTTGTGAGCTTTGTGAACTTGAAGCGTTGTTTCCGCAAGCGCCTAAGACGAATGCAGTAGAAAGGGCGATGAGTGATTTAGCGATAGTTTTTAATTTCATATGGGGGTTTCCTCCAGTCTAGGTGTCTACTGTTTCTTACTGAATCAGCGTGTCGTTAAATCACTTTACGCTCGAATGGGTCGATGCTGATGCCTTGTTCTAAAACTTGTTTAGCATATTCTTTCGCACCAAATAATGAATGGTCACGGTAGTTTCCACATTGTACGGCAGAGACGCCTTGAATATCTTCGAATTGAATCTTTTCGACGATTTCTTCTAGTGTTGATTTCAATGCGCGTGCGATATCTTCAGGAGAACGTTCTTCCCAAAGGATTAAATGGAAACCAGTACGGCATCCAAATGGAGAAATGTCGATGATGCCTTCTAAGCGGTCGCGTAAGAGGTCCGCTAATAAGTGTTCGAATGTATGAACGACACTTGTTGGCATTTCTTGTTTGTTGGGTTGTAAGAAGCGGATGTCAAAGTTTGAAATGACGTCTCCTTTCTTACCATGTTCGTTAGCGATTAAGCGAACGTAAGGTGCAATCACCTTGTTATGGTCTAGTGTAAAGCTTTCTACTTCAGCCATGTTGATTTCCTCCTAAGTTGTTTTGATGAAACGAAAATAAAAAAGCCCGCACTTCTAGCGCTTGCTAAAAGGACGAGTTGCAGTCGTGGTACCACCTTTGTTCGTCTTCGGGGGAGAAGACCTTATCCGTCTAGACGGATGGTTGATAACGGGAGTACCCGGATTGTCTTAAGGGTTCGGACAATCTGCTCAAAGATCATGTTCAAAAATAACGACTTGCTTACTTGCACCGTCCGTAAGCTCTCTATGAAGTTTTATTTTTTACTCTTCTTTTCATTGCGTTTCGATATGTTATAAAAACAGGATACTGGTATCTGGGTGAAAAGTCAATGTGAAAAACATACTTTTTGGTATATTTATTATTTATAGTTCGCTATTCTTATTTTTTATAACGAAAAACTAGATTTAAAAATTGTTTTGTTCGTGTTTTGGTTAAGTTCGGTCGGCGTGCTGTCAATTTTATTAATTTTTACGCAAAAAAGGTCTCTAGATTGGAAAGATTATAGAATAGAGTGAAAATGTTCACAGTTTACAGTATAATAGAACTATCTATTAAAAAATGAAGGGTGACAACAATGACATTATTAGATGTACAACACGTACAAAAAGTTTATCAAACACGTTTTGGGGCCGCTGAAGTGACTGCGTTAAAAGATATTAACTTCTCAGTAGAAGAAGGCGAATATGTGGCAGTCATGGGGGAATCTGGTTCTGGTAAAACAACGCTATTAAATATTTTAGCGACACTAGACCGTCCAACAGATGGAACTGTGCTTCTAAACGGGGAAGACATCCAAAAGATTTCTGATAAAGTATTAACGGAATTCCGTCGTGACCACTTAGGGTTTGTATTCCAAGACTTCAACTTATTAGAAACATTATCCGTGTATGACAATATGGTATTGCCACTTGTGTTAGCACGTCGTCCAATCGACGAGATGGAAAAGAAAGTTCAACCAATCGCTGAAATGTTAGGCATTGAGGACTTATTAAAGAAATATCCATATGAATTATCTGGAGGTCAACAACAACGTGTGGCAATCGGCCGTGCGATGATTACAGACCCAAGCTTACTGTTAGCCGATGAACCAACAGGGGCGTTGGACTCAAAATCAGCAAGTAATACTCTCGATTTATTTGATAAAATTAATCGAA
>CAJZJY010000034.1 GCA_916050055.1 uncultured Streptococcus sp. | reverse complement strand
AATGATACACGAGCAGAAGGTGAACGCAAATGACAAAAATCTTTGCACATAGAGGGAGTAAAGGGACACATCCAGAAAACACACTCGCATCGTTCAAAGAAGCAGTGCGTGTGGTTAGTGACGGCATTGAACTCGATGTCCACCTAACAAAGGATGGACATTTAGTTGTTATTCATGATGAAACGGTCGACCGTACAACTAATGGAACTGGAGAAATCAGAAACTTAACACTAGCAGAAATCAAAGAGCTAGATGCAGGAAGTTGGGTTAATGCGACATTTGCTGGTGAGAAGATTCCAACTCTTGAAGAAGTACTCCTATTGCTGAAAGGGTTAGGTTTCAATGGTCAATTAAATATTGAGTTAAAAACAGATGTTATTCAATATGAAGGTCTCGTTGAGAAATGTCTAGCATTGCAAAGTACTAAGGATTGGCCATTTGCCATTGTCTATTCAAGTTTTAATCCTTATACACTAGTTGAACTGAAACAAGCAAATCCTTCTCAAGAAATTGGGCTTCTCTTTGAATCTAAGGAGTGGGCAAATAAAGGGGATGCCATGCTTGAAAAAGAATCGTATCATCCTGATTTGAAGTTGCTCGATTGGACGCTTGAATGGAATACGAATCGGTTGCCTTTACGTGTTTGGACCGTGAATGAAGAAAAAGACATTAACCGTTGCTTTGAACTACAGATTGAAGCTATTTTTACGGACTATCCGGAAAAGGCGTTACAATTAAAGGAGAACTATGAGCGATAAGCTACCAAAAATTATTATTATCGTGGGAGCAACTGCGGTAGGAAAAACAGCTCTCAGTATTGAACTTGCAAAACACTTCAACGGCGAAATCATAAATGGAGATTCGCTTCAAGTGTATAAGGGGCTTGATATTGGAACTGCAAAAGTTACTAAGGAAGAAAAAGAAGGCGTTTGTCATCACTTACTAGACATTTGTGAGTGGGATAAACCTTTTACTGCAAGTGACTTTAAAGAAAAGGCCGAAGCAGCAATTACAGAGATTACGAGTCGTGGGAAGCTTCCGATTATCGTAGGTGGAACAGGACTCTATATCGAAGGTCTATTATATGGATTTCATTATAGCGGTGAGGGCTCGAATGATCCGGCCTTTCGTTTATTAAAAGAAAAAGAACTGGAAGAAAAAGGTTCAGAAGTGCTTTGGAATGAATTAAATGCCGTAGATCCAGAAGCCGCTGCAAAGATTTCGGTCAATAATCCTAGACGCGTGATTCGTGCGCTAGAAGTGATTCATGCGACAGGTAAGAAGTTTTCAAGCCTAGAAATTCAAAAGACGCCGCACTATGATGCGTTTATTATTGGATTAAATACAGATAGAGCACTTCTATATGAGCGGATCAATTTGCGTGTAGAATTGATGAGTGAGGCAGGTCTTGAAGAAGAAGCTAGGGAGTTATATGAAAAATCAAAAGGCCTAGATATCCAATCGATTAGTGGAATTGGATATAAGGAATGGATTCCGTATTTTGAAGGAGAACAGTCGCGTGAGGCGATTATTGCAAACATTCAACAAAACTCAAGACGATACGCCAAACGACAATTAACGTGGTTTAGAAATCGACTGCCGCAAATTCGTTGGGTGAATTTATTAGAGAATCCAAAAGATAAAGAAGAACTATTAGAAGAACTATCAGCTTTTGTAGAGGAGGGATAGAATGGAACAAAGAGAACGCGTATTAATCGTAAGCGTACAAACGATGCAAACCGATGAAGATTTCGCATATGCTAACCAAGAGCTGGCGCAATTAGTCGATACAGCGATGGGGGAAGTGGTGGCGACCGTTACTCAAAAACGTGAGTCGATTAGTGGACGTACCCTTGTCGGGAAAGGGAAAGTTGAAGAAATCAGCCATCTTGTCGACGAACTAGAAGTGGACCTTGTTGTATTTTATCAATCGCTCACAGGCTCGATGGTGAAAAATCTTAATGAATCGATTAGCTGTCGTATCATTGACCGTGTGCAATTGATTTTAGATATTTTTGCAATGCGTGCTCGCTCTAAAGAAGGGAAACTTCAAGTTCAGCTCGCGCAATTAAACTACTTACTGCCACGTCTTTCGGGTCAACGTGAAGGCTTGTCTCGTCAAGGTGGGGGAATTGGTACTCGTGGTCCAGGGGAAACTCGCTTGGAAACTGATAGACGTTATATTCGTAAGCAAATCCAAGATATCGAAGAACAGCTAGAACAGATCAAAAAACACCGTGAACGTTCACGCGAGAAGAGAAAGAGTTCTAATGGATTCCAACTGGGATTAATCGGGTATACGAATGCTGGAAAGTCTACGATTTTAAATCAATTAACACATGCGGGTACTTATCAAATGGACCAATTGTTTGCGACACTGGATCCGTTAACTAGACAGGTAGACTTGTTCCCGAATTTTGAAGTGACTTTAACAGATACTGTAGGTTTTATCCAAGAGTTACCAACAACATTGATTCATGCGTTTGAATCAACTCTCGAAGAAAGTGCCGATGTCGATTTATTAGTTCATGTGGTGGATGCGTCAAACGTGCAGTTCTCCCTACATGAAAAGACGGTTATCGATTTAGTAAACGACTTGGAAATGCAAGAAATTCCAATGGTGACAGTCTATAATAAGACAGACTTAATCGAAGGCGAATTCCAGCCTAACCTTTATCCATCGATTCAAATTTCTGCAGTAAATGAAGCAGATGTGGAACGATTAAAGGCTTTCTTGAAAGAACAAGTAAAAGCGCAAATGACATACTATGAAGAGTGGTTAGACGTGACGCAGACAAAAGAGTTGAATCAGTTGCAACAGCGTACTCTCGTCGAGTCATTAAACTATGACGAAGAGAAAAATCAATATTGCGTAAAAGGATATCGTAAATAATATTTTAAAACGGCTTGAAACTCTGAATTCAAGCCGTTTTTTGTGGCGTAAATTTGTAATCTAACCCCAAAACGCGTATAATATTGAAGATAAGGAATTTTTCAGGAGGCCATCATGAAAGAGATAAAAGCACTCTCAGCAATTTTAAAAGAGAAGTTCGATATTTCGTTTAATAACGAGGCATTGCTCGTAGAAGCGATGACTCACTCTTCGTATGCCAATGAGCATAAAGAAATGAAGGGAATCTATAACGAGCGCATCGAGTTTCTTGGAGATGCGGTTTTAGAACTGAATATTTCAGATTGGCTTTTTAGACAATTTCCTCATTTTAAAGAAGGACAATTAACAAAACTTAGAGCTCAAATCGTTTGCGAAGATAGCTTATCGATGCTTGCAAAGGAATGTTCACTGAACGAGTATTTATTACTAGGTAAGGGAGAAACACTTAGCGGTGGCCGTGAAAAGCCAGCTGTTTTATGTGACGTGTTCGAGGCGTTTATCGGTGCTCTTTATCTTGATAAAGGGATGGAAGAAGTGCAACGCTTCTTAGACCAAGTAATTGTTCCTAAAATTAAAAATGGACGTTATGAACTGATTACTGATTTCAAAACAGAGTTACAAGAGTATTTGCAACAAAATGGGACAGTTCATATTCGTTATGAATTGATTAAAGAAGAAGGACCTTCGCATGATAAAGTATTTACCGTTCAAGTAACTGTGGATGGGAAGAAATACAAAACTGCGAGTGGTAAAACGAAGAAGGCAGCCGAGCAAATGGCCGCAAAATTGACTATGGAAGAACTAACACAGAGTTCACTTTCATAGAAAGAAAGGATTAAAGCATGCAATTAGAGAAAATTGAAATGTCGGGATTTAAATCATTTGCCGATAAGACAACAATTGAATTCGATAAAGGCGTGACTGCGGTTGTGGGACCTAATGGTAGTGGAAAGTCTAATCTTTCTGAAGCGATTAAGTGGGTTCTTGGGGAACAATCGGCTAAGAGTTTACGTGGGAAACGGATGGATGATGTTATTTTCGCAGGTTCTCAAACAAGAAAGCCAGTGAATATCGCCGAAGTGAATCTGTATATCAACAACGAAGACAAAGTGTTGGCAACGGATCAAACACAAGTCGTGTTAACGCGTCGTTTGAATCGTAATGGGGCAAGTGATTTCTTAATTAACAAGAAACCAGTTCGTTTGAAAGACATTACTGACTTAATGATGGACTCAGGGTTAGGGAAAGACTCATTTGCTTTGATTTCGCAAGGGAAAGTAGAGCAAATCTTTAACGAAAAGCCTGAAGAACGTCGAATGATTATCGAAGAAGCGGCTGGAGTATTAAAATACAAAGATCGTAAAAATCAAGCGCAACGTAAGTTGAATCAAACACAAGATCACTTGAATCGTGTGGAAGATATTCTTCATGAAATTGAAGGCCAATTAGCACCGCTGGAAGAGCAACGCGAAAAGGCGATTACGTACGTTTCGAAGAAAGAACAGTTAGAAGATGTAGAAACAGCCCTCTTAGCGGTTGAAATCGAAACATTAAATGCTCAGTGGAAAGTAGCCCTTCAAGAAGTAGAGCAACTGCAAGAGCAATTAGCGCAAACGGAAGCAACATTAGAAAGCCTTCAAGTGGATATTGAGGAAAATCAAGTAAAACTTGAAGCTCGTAACGAAGAACTCGATGCCAAGCAAGAAGAATACGTCGAATTAATCCAAAAAGTCGAACAATTGGATGGTCAACGTAAAGTCTTTGAGCAACGTCGTAAATTTGCGGAACGTAGTGATGAGGAAAATCAAGAAGCATTAGCTGCTACGCTTCGTGAGTTAGAAGAAGTGGAAGCAAAATTAACTCTTCTTGAAAAGAATCAAGTAGAACGTAAGGTTGAATTAAAGAACGTAGAAGAGGCTTGGAGCCAATTAGTCGAAGAATTAGACCAATTAAGTCAAAGTAACGAGGAAAGCGTTAAAGAGCTTCAAAATCGCTATATTGAGCAATTACAAGAAATCTCACGTCTAATGAACCAAGAGAAGAACCTTGAGAAGTCAATGGAAGTAAACCAAAACGCTCAAGAAAAAATGACGGAGCGTTTTGATTCCTTTGATGAAGAACATCGTGCTTTAGAAGAAAAAGCAAACCACTTTGTTGAGAAAATTGAAGAACTCACTAAAGAAGAAGCCGCTTCTGAAAAACGACTTTCCAAGCTTAGAGAAAAATTAGCAAAAGTGAATGAGAAACATGCAACTCTTTCTAGTGAAGGAATGGAAAAGGAACGCCACCTTCAACAATTACAAGCGACAGTTCGAAGCTTAAAACAGATTTCTGAAGACTACGCTGGTTATTATCAAGGGGTTCGTGAAGTTCTGAAGCACAAATCCGAGTTGCCAGGTGTGGTGAATTCTGTAGCGGAACTAATCCGTGTAGATGAGAAATTAACAACGGCGATTGATATTGCGCTAGGAGCGACGAGCCAACATATCGTTGTAACCGATGAAAAGGCTGCTGCCAAAGCAATTACGTACTTGAAGACGAATCGTCTAGGACTTGCAACGTTTCTACCTTTATCGATTATTAAAGAAAAACAAGTACCAGATACGGTATTGAACCAAGCGAAAAAAGTCGACGGATTTATTGGTATCGCAAGTGAACTAGTTTCAACAGATAATAAATATGCTTCGATTATTAAAAACTTACTTGGAACTACACTTGTGACAACAAACTTACACGTAGCACAACTATTAGCGAAACAACTAGGTTACCGCTATCGTATTGTCTCACTTGAAGGGGATGTCGTAAACGCAGGTGGTTCGATGACAGGGGGAGCTTCTAAGAACTCTGGCCAACAGTCACTCGTTCGACGTAACAGTCAACTAGAAACAGTGACGAAGCAATTTGAAGAAGCAAAGGCTGAATACGAAAAATTATCAGCACAGTTCCAAAATGTTACAGCTGAAAAGAACGAGCTAGAAGAAGAGTATCGCGAATTAAATGCAAGTCATACTCAATTGGAACAAACCCTAAATCAATTAGAATTCCAATCAAGATTTGCTCTTGAAGAAGTTAAAAAGCACGAACGTATTCAACAAGCAAACCAATTTGAAATGGATGAACTCATTGAAGCATATGAGCAATTGGAAGAGCAATATGTTGAAAACCATGAGAAATTGGTGGCTCTTCAAAAAACAAATGCATCCTTGAAAAAAGAATTGGATTACCTTCAATTATCGAATGAAGATAAGACACAACAAATTCAAGAAAAGCAAAAAGAATTGCAAGAACTTGGAACCAATCGTGCTCGTGTACAAGAGCAATTTAACCAAGAAAAACGTGAAATTCATCAAACGAAACTTCAAAAAACTCGCTTAGAAGATCAAATTGAATTATTACATTCTAAGAAATCGGCACAGTCTCGTAACCAAGAGGAAGACGAAGCGATTTATGCGAAGATTCAAGAAGAGTTTGATGCATTAAAAGGCCAAGTGGATGAATTAGATTCAATGATTAAAGAGCTACGTGATGAGCGTTCTGCTCTTGAAATTCATGTAAAACAATCAGAAGCTGCAAGAACTCAAGCGCAACATCAATTACAGGATCAGTTGAAAAATCAAACACGATTAGAAACGAAAGCAAATCGTTTTGAAATTTCGATTGACCAAAAATTAACGTACTTGAGTGAAGAATACGAATTGACGTTTGAAGCAGCGATTGCTAAAACAACACTAGACATGTCGATTGAAGAAGCATCGAAACTCGTTCGTAGCTTAAAACAACAAATCGAACAAATGGGTGCGGTAAACTTGTTAGCCATTGAAGAGTTTGAAGCGGTACAAGAACGTTTCACATTCTTAACTGCGCAACAACAAGATTTGCTAGAAGCAAAACAAACGCTAGAAGAAACGATTACGGAAATGGACGAGGAAGTAACAACTCGATTCAAGACAACGTTTGATGCCGTAAGTACTCAATTTGAGCGCACATTCCCACGCTTATTTGGTGGTGGACGTGCAACGCTTGAGTTAACGGATCCGGATAACTTACTTGAAACAGGGATTGAGATTATTGCTCAACCACCTGGTAAGAAGCTTCAATCACTCAGTCTACTTTCTGGTGGGGAACGTGCCTTTACCGCGATTGCATTACTATTTGCAATCTTAGAAGTGAAGCCAGTTCCGTTCTGCTTACTCGATGAGGTTGAAGCAGCACTGGATGAGGCGAACGTAGCGCGTTATGGTCGTTACCTAAAAGAATTTACAAACCGTACGCAATTTATCGTAATTACGCACCGCCGTGGTACGATGGAAGAAGCCGATGTATTGTATGGGGTAACCATGCAAGAATCTGGGGTCTCAAAACTTGCTTCAGTTAAGTTTGAAGACTTCGATGAATTAGAAGAAGCAAAATAGGAAATAAGAGGTGGCAAACGTGTGCTACCTCTTATTTTTTAATACGAATGGCTTGTTTTGTGGTATACTATAAGAGATACGTTTAATGAGCGTATAATGAAAGCAGAAATGCTTAAAGGAGTTTTATAGTTGATTAAATTAATTGCACTAGATTTAGATGGAACATTATTAACTGGTGAAAAGAAAATAACAGAAGAAAATAAAAAAGCCATTAAATTGGCCAAAGAAAATGGAATTAAAGTGGTTCTTTGTACTGGTCGACCAATTGTAAGTATTGTTCACTTACTGGAAGAATTAGACTTAATGGGGGACGATGATTACGCAATTAACTTCAATGGTGGTTTGATTCAAAAAACAAAACATGGAGAAATCGTCTATGAAACAGGACATACTGTTGAAGATATGAAATATTGCCATAAAGAAGTCACAAAAGTTGGTCTACCATTAGTCATGATTGATACGTTGAGAGCATACGAGCCAACGCCTCCAGCAGGACGTCCGTCAATTTATAACACATTACCGCACCCAATTACATTCGAACAAAAGAATCCGGAAGATTTTGAAGAAGGACATATCTTTAATAAAGCCGTTCTTTGTATCGCTCAAGATATCTTGGATGAAGGAATTGCACAATTACCGAAAGAATTCTTCGAACGCTTCAACTGTATGAAATCAAGAACATTCTTATTAGAAGTCGTTCCTAAACATGTTTCAAAAGGGAACGGATTAAAGATGTTAGGCGAAATCCTAGGAATTTCATTAGATGAAATGGCTGCATGTGGGGACGAAGAAAATGATTTACCAATGCTGACAACAGTAGGATATCCAGTAGCTATGGGCAATGGATCTAAAGAAGTCAAAGATGTGGCAAAATATGTTACCGCAACAAATGAAGAATCTGGAGTTGCTCAGGCCATTTACCATATTTTAGAAATGAATAAACAAGCGTAAAGTGAGGGGAAAACATGGGATTATTTGATCGAATTAAACGTGCCTTTACCGGTGAAGATGAAGTCATTAAACACGAGGAGACGAAAGAGTCGATTGTCATTGAGAAATATGACAAAGGGATGGAGAAAACGCGTCGTAGTTTCTCAGATCGTTTAAACGAATTCCTAGCAGACTTTAGAGAAATCGATGAAGACTTCTTTGAAGATTTAGAAGAAACATTTATTTCATCAGACGTTGGTTTTGAAATGACTTTAGCCATTACAGATGCCTTACGTGATGAAGTTCGTCTGCAAAATGCAACGACTTCAGGTCAAGTAAAAGAGGTCATCATTGAGAAGATGGTCGATATTTACGAAAAAGGAGAAGACAACTTATCTGCATTGAAGAAAGCGGAAGGTCGTCCTACTGTGTTAATGTTCGTCGGCGTGAATGGGGTTGGTAAAACAACTACAATCGGTAAAATCGCTTGGAGATTAAAACAAGAAGGCAATAAAGTATTACTCGCAGCAGGAGATACATTCCGTGCTGGCGCCATCCAACAATTAGAAGTATGGGGAGAACGAGTAGGCGTTCCTGTTGTATCAGGGCGTGAAGGTGGAGATCCATCATCTGTTGTATTCGATGCGATTAAGAAAGCGAAAGAAGAAAACTTCGATTACTTATTAATCGATACAGCGGGTCGTCTTCAAAACAAAGTGAACTTGATGAAAGAGTTAGAGAAGATGAATCGTATTATCTCTCGTGAAATTGAAACAGGTGCAGATGAAACATTATTAGTGTTAGATGCAACAACTGGTCAAAACGCTCTTGTTCAAGCGAAGCAATTCGGTGAGACGATTAACATTACAGGGCTCATCTTAACGAAATTAGACGGAACTGCAAAAGGTGGGGTAATCCTATCAATTCGTCATGAATTAAACATTCCGGTGAAGTTTATCGGATTAGGGGAGCAAATGGACGATTTACAACCGTTTGAACCAGAACAATTTATTTACGGTTTAGTAAAAGATATGCTATAATACATCTATAATAAAATTTGAAATGAGGCGAAATAATGGAAAATAATCATTATGGTGTTGAATCCAGTATTGCTGGAAGAAATCAATTTTTCATGAAAGTGTATGCTTGGATGTTTGGAGGACTAGCAATTTCTGCTTTAGTTGCTTACCTATTCAGTACAGTTCCAGCGCTTTATAGTGCATTCTTCAATTTCATGGTCACGACTCGTGGATACGGAATGTGGGTTATCTTTATTGCGCAATTAATACTTGTATTTGTAATGCGTCCAAATTATGAAGAACTTGGTAGACCAATTCGTTATATTGTTTCATATTGTTTATATGCAGCATTAACAGGATTTACATTCTTCATAGTAACACAAGTTTATGAGTTAGGAAGTATCGTACAAGCGTTTATTTCTACTTGTGCGTTATTCGCAGGTTTATCAATCGTTGGGTTTACAACGAAGAAAGACTTAACAAGTTTTGGTCGTCAAGCAATAGGAGCTTTATTAGGGTTAATCATTGCTAGCGTGATTAACTTGTTTTTCTTCCATAGTTCATTAGTTGAATTAATCATGTCTGGTATCTCATTGGTCATTTTCACCGTGTTAACAATGTACGATACTCAA
>CAJZJY010000033.1 GCA_916050055.1 uncultured Streptococcus sp. | reverse complement strand
GAACGAGTATCGATGACGTGTGCTAACACAAGCTTTGCATGATTTCGTTTAGCCACTTCAATGGCTTTGTCAAAGGCTAGTTTGGCTTCCTTGGAACCATCGATTGGAACGAGAATTTTTTCATATTCATGAAACATAAAATCACATCCTTATTCTTGATACCCTTATTATACACCTAAATAAAGCGAATGAAAAGGGAACCAAAACGGATGGAAATAGGAATTAAGGCAAAAGAAAAACCACTCACGAAGAGTGGCCTAAAGTTAATAACTTTATATAGATTTCCAACGATGCCGTTTGATGTATTTGTTAGTTTGAACCCGCATCTAAAGCAGGTGGGCTTCTATGTATTACTTCCTAACTACCAAGTGAAAGGGCTTGTTATCTGTAATATCAATCTGAATCCCTAAAAAGTCGTAAATTGTTCGGTCAACACTTAGTAAATACCGCGCACATCTTAGATCTCTATGTCATTATAGTAGCACAAGAGTAGGTCGATTGCAATAAAAGTTTGGTACCGATTTCTTAAGAAATCACTAATTATTTTTGACGATATTTTTGGTATTGTTTCATCAATGCATCCTCATATGAAGAGGTTGGTTCTGCCTTGAAATACTCCTCATTTTTAAGCGCGTCAGGCAAGTATTGCTGTTTCACGAAGTGTCCTGGATAGTCATGTGGATACTTGTATCCAACACCACGTCCCAATTTTTGAGCACCTGAATAATGAGCATCTTTTAAGTGGTCTGGAATGCTAATCGTACGACCTTTTCTGACATCAGACAATGCACTATCGATTGAGCGAATAGCCGTGTTTGATTTAGGTGAAAGAGCGAGTTCGATAATGGCGTTCGCTAGAGGAATTCTAGCTTCCGGTAAACCAAGACGTTCAGCAGCTTGTACGGCTGAGACAGCTCGAGCGGCCCCTTGAGGATTTCCTAGTCCGATATCTTCATAGGCAATAACTAAAAGGCGTCTCATTAAGCTTGTTAAGTCACCAGCTTCCATTAAACGAGCAGCGTAATGCAAGGCTGCATTCACATCTGATCCTCGAATCGATTTTTGAAGAGCGGAGATGACATCGTAATGTTGGTCGCCGTCTTTATCATAAGAGAGTGCTTTTCTTTGGATACATTCTTCTGCGATTTGAATCGTGATATGGATTTTTCCATCGTCACTAGCTTCAGTTGATTTAGCGGCTAGTTCTAGTGCGTTTAGGGCGCTTCTGACATCTCCGTTAGTACTACTTGCAAAGTGAGTTAAGGCTTCTTCTGTGACGTCTAGATTTAGTTTTCCTAAGCCACGTTCTTCATCTTCGATAGCTTTTAAGAGTGCTTTTTGAATATCTTGCGAAGAAAGTGGTTTAAGTTCAAATATTTGAGTACGACTTCGAATCGCTGGATTAATGGAAATGTACGGATTCTCAGTCGTTGCTCCGACTAAAATAATTCGGCCATTTTCCAGATGAGGCAATAAGAAGTCTTGTTTCGTTTTATCAAGACGATGGATTTCATCGAGTAGTAAAATCACGCTACCAGACATCTTTGCTTCTTCAGCAACAATTTGTAAGTCCTTTTTTGTATCGGTGGCTGCGTTTAGTTGTCTAAAAGCCACTTTTGTACTTCCGCTAATGGCGCTAGCGATACTTGTTTTCCCAGTTCCTGGAGGACCATATAAAATCATGGATGATAATTGTTTGGCCACAACCATGCGATTGATGATTTTTCCAGGAGAGACAAGATGCTCTTGACCAATCACTTCGTCAATCGTACGAGGTCGCATACGGTAAGCGAGCGGTTGATGGTTCATGACAGTTCCTCCTTAAATTTCTTTATGTTTAGTGTATCATAAGTTGAAAGAATGATATAATAGGAAAGATTAAAACAACTTATTAGGACAATAAATAGTCATCACGTATAATAGTATTGTTTGAAAGTGAGGAGAGTGCAAGGTGAATTACTTAGATTATGCAGCAACGACGCCAGTAAACGCAGAAGTATTAGAAGTGATTACAAAGGAAATGGCTTCTTTTGGGAATCCGTCTAGTGTCTATCGTATTGGTCGTGAACAAAAGCAAAAAATCGAACGTGTGAAGAAAGCTATTTTATCTGAACTACAAGCATCTCCACACGATGCCATTATCTTTACAAGTTCAGGTTCTGAAGGAAATAACTTAGTATTCGAGAGTATTCGTGAGCATTTCGCGAATGAAAAAGGTCATATCATTGTTTCTGCTGTTGAGCATCCTTCTGTTCGTAAATCGGCTGAATTTTTAGAACAAGAAGGCTTTGACGTGACGTATTTAGCTCCAAATAAAGATGGCATTGTGACGGTTTCTGAAATTGAGCAGGCTCTAAGAGAGGATACACGTCTGGTTTCTGTCATGACGGTCAATAATGAAACAGGCGCACGTTTCCCAATTGAAGAGATTGCTGCTTTATTAAAAGACAAGCCAACTTATTTCCATACAGATGCCGTTCAAGCCTTTGCACAAGAAGCTTTAACGGTGGATGGAATTGACTATTTAACGGCTTCAGGACATAAAATTTATGCGCCAAAAGGGATTGGATTCCTATATAAATCAAAAGATGCGCCAATTCACGCTTTAATTAAAGGCGGCGGGCAAGAGCTAGGGTTCAGAGCAGGAACGGAAAATGTTCCTTATATTTTAGGGCTTGAAAAAGCGATGCAAATCGTTGTAGAAAAAAGAGATGAGCTCGTTCAAAACTATCAAGAGTTACGTGAGTATCTAATCGCGAAGTTATCTGAAAGAGGCATTGAGTTTGAGTTTAACGGCGTAGCAAATCCAAAGAATCCGCATATTTGTAATATCTGGCTGAAAGGAAGAAAAGCTACTCAAACGTTAATTTTCAATGATTTAAAAGATGTTTCAGTATCTGCTGGATCCGCATGTTCAGCTGGTAGTGTGCAAATCAGTCCAGTATTGTCCGCAATGTTTAAAGGCGAAACGAGTCGTCTTGAAGAATCTGTCAGACTTTCATTTGGAATGGGTTCAACAAAAGAAGATATTGACGCCTTTGTGGACGCACTGCGTTAAGAGAGAGCTTTTGTTTAGAGGCAAAATATGGTAAACTAACGTTGTAGAAAAAGAAAGAGGAGAAGCGCATATGGCATTTACACCAACTGCATCATTAAAAGGATCAAACCAAGTCTTTTCGGTTAGTCCAACATGTAAAGGATACACATTACGTGATAATGGCTTTACAGAAACAAAATCTGGGAACTTCCAATTAATTCGTAGTTTAGACGAAACAATTGATGATCACCGTGGATTAAAATTAAAAGTCATGGTGGATAAAGATAAGAAACAATTGAAAATTTCGACAGTAACGAAGAATGGCCTACAAACAGTTGACTTATACGGTAAAGCAAATACTGCTATGGCTGTAGAAAAGTTAGAGTTTATTTTAGAAGGGCTTGTTGAACGAGGAGTTCTCGAAGTAACAACAAAATAGTGTATAAGAAAAGAGAGACAGTTCAAAATTGAACTGTCTCGTTTATCATGCACGGGCGGTGTTCCCTGTAGCTGTATTATTCGACTTCAGGTAGCGGCTTAAATTGTGCTACGAAGCTTTGAGTGTCGCCAAAATAAAGATTCTCGCTAGGAACTTCATATAGCTCCTGCATTCTTTTGCTTAAAGAATATGGAAGATTAGTTGAATCTTTTTCATACTTCGTAAGCGTATCTTTGTTTATTTTAAGATATTTGGCGGCTTCTAACAGTGTTAAATTACGATTTACCCGTGCTGCTCGTAAAGAGATCATCATACACCTTCGCCCCCTTTTTCTCAACTTAATTATAGTGAAAACGCAACCGTTTGTCAAAAACGCAATTGGGCAAAAATCCCAGTACTATCGCATTTTCAATGATTTTCAAGCAAAAATTTTGAAAAAAATAAAAATAAATTTAAAATTAGGGTAAATTCTGATAACTCGACCTTCAAATCGACTAGTTCAGGAAATAAATAGAAATGATGGTGAAAGAATGAGTAACGAAAAAACAAGAGTTGTCGTTGGCATGAGTGGAGGGGTTGACTCCTCTGTAACAGCTTTACTATTAAAAGAAGCTGGATATGATGTCATCGGTATTTTTATGAAAAACTGGGATGATACGGACGAAAATGGTGTTTGTACAGCGACTGAGGACTACAAGGACGTAGCTGCAGTTGCAGAACAAATTGGAATTCCGTATTATTCTGTAAACTTTGAGAAAGAATATTGGGACCGTGTATTTGAATACTTCCTTCGTGAATATCGCCTAGGACGTACACCAAATCCAGATGTGATGTGTAATAAAGAAGTGAAATTCCAAGCTTTTCTTGATTATGCCATGCAACTAGGAGCAGATTATGTGGCAATGGGTCACTATGCACGTGTTGAAAAGGATGAAAATGGAATTGTTCACCTATTAAGAGGAAAAGATAATAATAAGGACCAAACATATTTCTTGAGCCAATTGAATCAAAAGCAATTAGAAAAAGCGATGTTTCCAATTGGTCACTTAGAAAAAAAAGAAGTCCGCGAGATTGCTGAAAAGTATGATCTTGCTACAGCAAAGAAAAAAGATTCTACTGGAGTTTGCTTCATTGGTGAGCGAAACTTCAATGAATTCTTATCAAACTATTTACCTGCTAAGCCTGGGAAAATGGTGACTCTTGATGGAGAAGTAAAAGGCGACCACGCTGGACTCATGTACTATACGATAGGTCAACGCCAAGGATTAGGAATTGGTGGCGGTGGTAAAACAAATGATCCATGGTTTGTCATTGGGAAAGACTTATCAACAAATACTTTATATGTAGGTCAAGGCTTCCACCATCCAAATCTTTATTCCGATAGTTTAACGGCTACAGATATTCAATTTACAAATGATTTACCAAGAGAAAAGACGTTTGAATGTACAGCTAAATTTAGATATCGTCAACAAGATACAAAAGTGAAAGTCGTATTGGATGAAAAGGATCCAACACTAGCTACAGTGATCTTCGATGAACCAGTTCGTGCGATTACACCTGGTCAAGCTGTTGTATTCTATGACGGTGAAGAGTGCCTCGGTGGAGGTATTATCGATAAAGCGTATATGAACGGAGAAGAACGTCAATACGTTTAATAGAAAAGATTAGAAAGGAGATTCCAAATGAGTGATACACCTTATATTGTAGGGGAAGTATTAACGACTTTTTTCGAGAATTCGCAAAACTTTTATAAAGTCATGCTCGTTCGCGTCGTTGAGTCTAATTGCGTGGATGTGGATGACGAAATCGTGGTGACTGGAATTTTCGGGCAAATTCATTCGGATATCTCCTATCGTTTTAATGGGAAGATTGTTTCTCATCCAAAATATGGGGAACAATTCCAAGCAGATAATTATCAACAGACGCAACCAACCGGAAAAAGAGGGCTCATTCAATATTTGTCTAGTTCTCATTTTCCAGGGATTGGGGAAAAAACTGCTGAAAAGATTATCGAGAAGTTAGGCGAAGAAGCCATGGAGCGTATCTTAAATGATGAGACTGCGCTTGATGGGATTACAGGGCTAACGAAAAAGAAAAAAGAAATGATTCGTGAAGTCATTCAGCAAAACCAGGGCACCGAGAAGTTAATGTTTGAACTGACGAATCTTGGATTTACGCCTGCGATTGCTCAGAAAATTATTGGCATGTATAAAGATAAGGCTAGAGCTGTTCTAGACGAGGATCCATATGTACTTCTTCAAAGAATTGAAGGGCTTGGCTTTAGACGAATGGATAGTATTGCCCAGTCTATGGGGATTGATCCAGACGATACTTCAAGACTTAAGGGTGCGCTCTTTGTAGTGACAAGAGATTTCTGTTATCAAACTGGCGATACTTACTTGATAGCAGAAGTGTTAATTACGCAAGCACAACGATTACTCGAGTCATGCCAAAATTACTTAATCGAACCAGATAGACTAGTAGATGCATTGAACGAATTAATCCGTGAAGGTGTTGTATTTTCTGATGAAAATCGTATTGCGATTGCGTCTTTATATTATGCTGAACTAGGTATTAGCAACGCTCTTTCGAAACGGATTACGGCTGCTAAAGTGGACATCAGTAAAGAAAAAATCGATGAAGCGATTCAACGGACGCAGGAGAAATTTGATATCCAATATGATGCGTCTCAAAAAGAGGCTATTTATCGTATTATGACTGAACCGCTCTTTGTATTAACTGGTGGACCAGGAACTGGGAAGACAACGATTATCAATGCTGTCATTGACGTCTATGCGCAACTTAACGAGCTTGATAACGATGAAGAGATTGAAGAGGCGATTGTTCTTGCAGCACCAACAGGACGAGCAGCAAAACGGATGAATGAATTAACTGGATATCCTGCTTCTACGATTCACCGTTTGCTAGGAATTGCGATTGATAGTGTGGATGACAGTTTTGAAGATAAGGAAATTAATGGAGAGTTCTTAATTATCGATGAAATGTCAATGGTGGATACGTGGTTAATGAACCGAGTATTTAAGGCTGCTCCAGAAGGATTAAAGATTCTACTTGTCGGAGATAGCAATCAATTGCCTTCTGTTGGTCCTGGACAAGTCTTAACGGATTTACTGGAAACGAATCAAGTACCAGCCATCGAACTGAAGCGAATTCACCGCCAGACACAGCAGTCATCGATTGTCGAATTAGCCCATAGCGTTAAAGATGGATTCTTGCCAAGGAACTTTATGGAGAAACAAACAGACCGCAGCTTCTTGCCGTGTTCTACAGAACGATTGGTAACCATTATTGAGCAAGTCGTTGTAGCGGCACTTAAAAAAGGCTATACGAAGAGAGATATTCAAGTTCTGGCTCCGATGTATAAAGGGGAAGCTGGAATTAACGCGATTAATCAGATGATGCAAGAAATCTTGAATCCTAAAATCGGAAATTCTGTTCGTGAAGTGGAATCCTTTGATAAAGTCTTCCGTGTAGGAGATAAAGTGCTTCAACTAGTGAATTTACCTGAAGAGAATGTCTACAACGGTGATATTGGTGAAATCAGAGCAATTCAATTTGCGAAAGAAAACGATGACCAAGTGGATAAGATTTTTGTTCTATTTGATCAAACGGAAGTCGAGTATCATAGAACCGATTGGCAACAATTGACGCTGGCGTATTGCTGCTCAATTCATAAGGCACAAGGGTCTGAGTTTAAAATGGTCATCTTGCCAATGGTGAATCAGTACTCACGGATGTTGCAAAGAAATTTATTGTATACGGCAGTTACAAGAAGTCAGCAGTATCTCATCATGTGTGGGGAAGCAGGAGCGTTCCAAAAGAGTGCAACTACTATTCCTCCAAAACGAGCAACTTTCTTACAAGAGTTCTTAACGAATTTCGACATTGAAAAGACAGAAGAAACTCCAACAATTAAAGAGAATATAACGGAGCCGTCGCTTGTTGATACTCTACATTCAGACGAAGACAAAGAAATCCAATTAACCATCCAAGCAATTGAAGAAGGACTTATTTCTCCGATGATTGGAATGGATGATGTCACACCATATGATTTTATGACAAGAAGCTAGTTTTCTAGCTTCTTTTTTCGTGTTTTTTTAGCCGGAATTAATTGCCATCTGTCCATGATGTAGGGTAAAATGGATACAAATGATTATGAAAGAAGGACAAATAATGAATCGACAAAAACATTTTTTAGTTTCTGAAGATGCTGTTCCTCCTGTATTTGCTAAAGTTTTGCAAGCAAAAGAACTACTTGCAACAGGACAAGCAAAAGACGTCACTGAAGTAGTGAAGATGGTTGGCATCTCACGCAGTGTTTATTATAAGTATTATCGTAAAGTACAAGGATTTTCTTCTGTAAATGCAGGAAGAAAAGCATCTATCAATATCCATATGAAAAATATCAAAGGAACACTGACGAAAACGCTGGAAGTATTTGCGAATCGTGATATGAACATCCTAACGATTTTCCAAGGATTAGCGATTCATAGTGTTGCTGTTGTGCAAATTATGATTGATATTTCAGAGGCGACGGTAAGTGTTGAAGATGTTATCAAAGAAATTAACGCACTAGATAACATTATTTCTGTGGAGTTACAAAGTATCGAATAATGAAACAAGAATTTTTAAACTATTTAACAGAAACCAATATTAAAGTATTGATTTTCGATAAAGATGGCACATTAACGGATACATCCACGTTATGGTTTGAGCCAACGATTTTAGTTCTTAACGAATTAGTGAATCGTAATGAGATGAATCTAACAAATGCAGAACATGACGAGTTGTTTGACCGTCTTGGTATCACTGAAACTGACATCATCGAAAACAGCGTGATTGCTTCAGGTACAGTTCGCGATATGCTGGAAGTCTTAAATCATTTCAGGCCAATCGATATCGAAGAAAATTACGACTTTGTAGTGCATTACTTTGCCGACTATATTCTAAGTCATCCAAAGAAAATCCAAACACTTGGAGATGTAAAGCGTGCACTTTGCGTACTGAAGGAAAAAGGATTTGTGATTGCTTTAGTCACAAACGATTCGAAGTTACCAGCCGAAGCCGTTTTACAAGTTGCTGGAATTAATGAGTTATTCGACTTCATTGGAACCACCGATGAATTTCCTTCAAAGCCAGCAACGGATTCACTACATGCGATTCAAAATCGTTTTGGTGTCTCTTTTAACGAGATGATTTATATTGGGGACTCAACAGTAGATGAAGAGTTTGCCAAAAATACTGCTGGGTTTATTGCTGTGACAAACGAACCTAATAATCTAGAAGTTCTTCCTAGTGCAATCTTTAAAGTGAAATCAATTGATGAATTAAGTTAGGAGGAAATGATGAATAGTACGATACAAGAAAATCATAAATTCAAAGCGCTACTAACCATTTTAATTCCAGTTTTAATTTATCAAATTGCCAATTATTCGGCTCAATTTATTGATACGGTCATGACTGGACGATATAACGAAGTCCATCTTGCCGGAGTATCGATTGGTGGGAGCTTGTATGCGCCATTTTTCTCATTATTGACAGGGACGATTTCAGGGCTGGTGCCGATTGTTGGACAATATTTTGGACAGAAGAAAATGGATAAAATAGAGCAGGTGATGCGTCAATACTTAATCATTGGCGTCGTATTAGCCATTGGACTATTTGTTTTTGGACTCCTATTTCTTAAACCTGTTTTAGGATTGATGAATTTAGAACAAGAAGTGGAAGCTGTAGCAGTAGGATATTTAACGTTGTTATCCTTAGGGTTTATTCCATTATTACTCTTTAGTGTCTTAAGATCTTTTGTGGACGCTTTAGGATTAACCAAAGTATCGATGTTGCTCATGGTATTAGTGGTTCCGCTGAATATGTTCTTTAACTATTCACTGATTTACGGTCAATTTGGCTTCCCTGAAATGGGAGGAGCTGGGGCTGGACTTGGAACCGCACTGGCTTACTGGGGGTTGCTCGTTGTAGCATTTATAGTGTTTAGAAAACATCCAGTATTAAAAGAATATGATGTTTTAAAATGGAGCGGAATTGATGTCAAAATGTGGAAGGAACCATTTAAGATTGGGCTTCCAATTGGTTTGTCGATTTTTGCGGAAGTTGCTGTTTTCGCATTTGTAGGATTACTCATGTCGAAATTTGGGACATCGATTATTGCATCCCACCAGGCTGCGATGAACTTTGCAACTGTCGTTTATGCATTCCCAATCAGTATTTCTACTGCGTTAACCATTATTGTTTCTTATGAAGTCGGTAGAAAAGATATTCGTTCTGCAATGCATTTTGCTTATATTGGAATTGCGACGGCTGTGACACTTGCTGTTGTGACGTTAACATTATTAGCGCTCAATATCCAATCGGTGGCCGCGCTATATGGAACAGACCCAGACTTTATTCAGTTAACCGTTGTGTTTTTAACTTATAGTCTGTTGTTCCAACTGTTTGATGCAGTGGCAGCGCCAATTCAAGGAACACTCAGAGGGTTCAAAGATGTTCAAATGCCATTTATCTTATTTTTAATTGGCTATTGGATTATTGGATTGCCAATCGGATTTATACTAGATAATG
>CAJZJY010000032.1 GCA_916050055.1 uncultured Streptococcus sp. | reverse complement strand
TTGGACTCAAAATCAGCAAGTAATACTCTCGATTTATTTGATAAAATTAATCGAAACGGGCAAACGATTTTAATGGTAACGCACAGTACGGTTGCTGCAAGTCGTGCCAAAAGGGTTCTTTTCATTAAAGACGGCTTGATTTATAATCAATTGTACCGCGAAGGAAGAAGTGATCAACAAATGTTCGAGTTGATTTCAGAAACATTAACTGCGATGGCAAATAGAGGTGAAATCCATGTTTAAACTCATTTTTTCGATGGCGACATCGAATCTAAAAAAGAATCATTCATTATATTTGCCGTATGCACTGACGACGATTATGGTGACGATGATTCTCTATATCACGCACGCCTTATCTGCGATGCCTGAGCTTTCCACTCTTCGCGGAGGGGGAGCGATTGCACAAACATTGGGCTTCGGGGTTATCGTGGTTCAGCTCGTAGCGCTCTTAACGATTCTTTATGCGAATGCCTTCGTGACGAAAAATCGATTAAAAGAATACGGCCTATATAGCATTCTTGGGCTCGACCGAAAAAACATTCAATTGTTGAGTTTCATTGAATTGCTTCTATTCTCAGTGGTCAGCGTGGGGCTAGGGATTGTGCTGGGAATCGTGTTCCATCGCTTCTCGTTTGCTGTTTTATTGAAGCTCATTCGAATTCCAATCGGCATCGAGTATTCGATGCAACTCGGTAGCGTCGGTTTTGTACTGGTTTCGATGGCGTTTATTTTCGGGGTTGTCTTTTTCTTAAATGCGACAAAGATGTACATGAGCCGTCCGTTAGAAATGCTTTCTGAAAAGAAAAAAGGAGAAACGAAGGGGCGCTTTATCCTTCTTCGTGCACTCATTGGTGCAGGGCTTCTCGGGGGCGCGTATTATATGTCGCAAACGATTGAAGCACCTGTTGCAGCGCTATATTCTTTCTTTGTTGCGGTCCTATTAGTTATTTTAGCGACGTATATTTTATTTGACGCGGGTTCCATTGTGCTTCTTTCTCTTTTACAAAAAAACAAAAAACTCTTTTACCAACCAACGAATTTTATTTCGATTTCTAATTTAAAATTCCGTATGCGTAAAAATGCGGCGGGGCTTGCAAGTATTTGTATTTTATCAACGATGGTACTTGTCACATTGGCCACAACGGTCGCATTGCAAACAGGGACAGCCGATTTATTAAAGAAAAGCTATCCAACGGATTATTCGGCAACGGCATTCGTCGAAGACACCTCTACGATTCCTCAACTTTCAGAACAAATTAGTAAGATGAAGGCGAAATCGAAGGGCACCGTTACCAATGAAATGAATTACCTAAGCGTGCTTCGTGCTGCAAAAAGTATGGAGGGCGGGGTAGATATCGAGGGTGTCTATCCAGGAGATAGCCCAGCTGCGTTCATTACTTTCCTCTCCGCGAAAGATTACAACCGTATCTTTGGGACGAATTTTCAGCTTGGCGACAATGAAGCCGTTCTTGGTCTTGTCAAAGGAGCCGATAAAAATGTTTCGGCTATTCGTGTGAACGGACAATTGACACTTCAAGTCAAAGAGATGATGGACAGCACCGGCTTTAAAGAAAAATTGCCACAATTGCCATATGTTGCAGATAACGTTTATGTAGCCGTTGTAAAGGATCCAACAAAGATGATTGACGGTAAACTTGGCCGTGGATTCTATTATGCATTGTGGAATACATCGACGGATACTGAAGCAAAAACAGAAGAGTTTGAGGCCTACGCTAACGTGCTTGAAGCAAGCAATGACGATTCCATCACGGTTGGAAGTAGAGAGGATGCGGCCAAAGACATCTACGGATTTATGGGAAGTTTACTCTTTGTAGGGGCACTTCTTTCCGTTGCGTTCTTCATCGGCGCAGTCCTTGTCATTTACTACAAACAAATTTCCGAAGGGTACGAGGATCGTGACCGCTTTGTGATTTTACAAAAACTCGGTATCGATCAAAAGACCATCAAGAAATCCATCAACCGTCAAGTGCTAATTGTATTCTTCTTACCGCTTGTCACTGCGTTTATCCATACTGCATTTGCCTTCAAGATGTATCGTAAGATTATTCAGCTCTTCGGGGTTGACGGTAACGTAACGCTAAACGCGACAATTGTGATTGGTGCCATCTTTGTTGTGGTATACCTCATCGTGTACCAAATCACGTCTCGTAGTTACTATAAAATTATTAAACGTTAATAGATTTTGTTCACAAACCATGAAGTTTTTAGATGCAAAACCGCACTCTAAAAGGGTTTGTGCACGTTATAAAAATCGTAAAAAGGGCGAGGGTTTCTCGTCCTTTTTTTGTGCTCAGAAACGGGATAACTGTCTACAATAAAAAGCTTTCATAAATTTTACTTTTTCAGTTTTCAGTTTCTAAAAAACATGGTAGAATAGAATGTATTGAAGTAAAAGAAACTGGAGGATTCGTCATGATCGATGTTATTGACTTAAACAAAGTATTCGATAACGGCTTTGAAGCATTAAAGTCAGTAAATTTCTCAATTGAACAAGGAGACTTAGTATGTTTACTAGGACCTAGTGGTTGCGGGAAATCAACAATTTTAAACTTAATCGCAGGATTATTAACACCAACAGGAGGAGACATCCAATTTAAAGGGTCATCAGTTGTTACGACAGAACCTAAAGACCGTAACATCGGATTCGTATTCCAAAACTATGCGCTATATCCGCATATGACAGTGTTAGAGAACATCATGTTCCCACTAACAGTTGGTAAAAACAAAATCTCTAAAGAAGAAGCTCAAAAAATTGCAGAAGAATATATGCAATTAACAAACATTGAAGAGTTAGCAGGTAAAAAACCTGGTACTTTATCAGGGGGACAACAACAACGTGTGGCCATCACTCGTGCGCTTGTTCAAAAACCTGAAGTACTTCTACTTGATGAACCATTAAGTAACTTGGACGCTCGTTTACGTTTGAAAATCCGTGAAGAAATCCGTCGTCTTGTAAAAGAAGTAGGAATCACAACAATCTTCGTAACGCACGACCAAGAAGAAGCTTTATCAATCTCAGATAAAATCATTCTTTTAAACGAAGGGTACATTCAACAACATGATGACCCACAAAACTTATACCTAGAGCCAAGTAACTTATTCGTTGCGAAATTCATCGGTAACCCAATCATCAACATTACAGAAGTGGAAATTAAAGACGGCGTGATTACTCACCCATCATTCAGCTTACCAACTTCTGAATTATCACAAGACCGCAAACGCCAAGAATTAGCAGATGGTCACTACTACTTAGGAATGCGTCCAGAAGACGTAGTCCCAGTAGCTGAAGGTGAACAAGGGCTATTCTCAACAACTATTAGCGGCGTAGAATTAATCGGACGTGAACGTATTCTTCACTTCCCATTAGGCGAACAATTCTTGAAATCAATTGTAAGTGTGGAACATAAGATTGAAGAAGGAGACACACTTTCATTCCAATTACTAAAACACAAAATCTTCTTATTCGATAAAGATGGAGCGCGTGTTTACTAATGAGAAAATATAATCCAGAGAACCAACCTAAAGCTTGGTTATTCCTTCTCCCATCTTTAGGAGTGATTCTTCTCTTTAACATTTATCCATTACTTCGTTCGTTCTGGATGAGTTTCCAAAAAGGGTCACTATTAAAATTACAATACACTGGTTTAGACAACTACCAAAAAGTAATTGCAGACCCTGTATTCCATAAAGCGTTACTCAACACAGCATTGTATGCATTCGCAGTAGTGCCAGTAGCGTTATTAATCTCAGTCATCATTGCATGGATTATTTTCGAGAAGATTAAACGTAAAAGCTTCTTCGAAACAATCTTCTTCATGCCTTACGTTACAAGTACAATCGCTATCGGGATTGTGTTCCGTTACTTCTTCAACGGGGACTACGGAATTATTAACTTCTTCCTTGGCTTGATTGGTATTCCAGCTGTGAACTGGTTAGATAACGTAAACATGAGTATGCCAACATTGATTATTTTTGGGGTTTGGACAAGTTTAGCGTTCAATATCATTATCCTCTTAGCAGGATTACGTAATATTGATCCTGAGCACTTCAAGATTGCGAAAATGTTTGGTGCGACAGACCGTGAAATCTTCTGGCGTATTACATTCCCGCAATTAGTTCCAACAATTGCCTTCCTTTCAACGGTTAACTTAATCGGGGCATTCAAAGTGTATACACAAGTGTACGCATTATTTGGCGGAACTGCTGGTCCAGCGAACTCAGCAACAACAGCTGTGTACTATATTTACGACAAGTTCCATGTGGCAGGAAGACCAGGGGTTGCCATGGCAGCAACTGTAATCTTGTTTGCAATCATTCTTTTTGCAACATTCCTCCAAAACAAATTCTTGAGAAAGGCGGAGGGATAAGAAGATGAAAAAAGTATTTAACGGTTTTTCAATCGCGCTTTTAATTTTCTTAGCGTTGATTACAGTATTCCCATTTATTTACATGGTAATGACTGGGTTAATGACATACGCGGAAGCAACAAGCATTCCACCGTCATTCATCCCAAGTTCATTCAAATTTAGTAACTACTTAGAAGTATTTAGCCGTGCGCCATTCTTACGTTACTTCGGAAACACATTATTCGTGTCTCTATTTACAACAGTGGCAACAGTAATTACTTCATTACTAGCTGCCTTTGCTGTAACAAGCTTACAGTTCAAAGGGAAAAACATTGTCATGATGATTTTAGTTTCACTATTAATGGTTCCTTACGAATCAATCATCTTTACAAACTACCAAACAATCGCTCAATTAGGGTTATTAAACACTTATGTAGCGTTAATCATTCCGTTCTTAACAAGTATCTTCTATATTTACTACTTGAACGGATACTTAAAAGGAATCCCAAGTACATTCTACAAAGCCGCTAAAATTGATGGCGCGAGTGATTTAGAATACATCCGCCGCATTTTAGTGCCAATGTGTAAACCAGCATTGGTAACAGTAGGGATTTTAACATTCATCCAAAGCTGGAATTCATTCCTATGGCCATTATTGGTTACAAATACGAAAGAGTTCCGTCTATTAAATAACGGACTTTCTGCCTTCACGACAGAAGCCGGAAGTGATGTTCACTTACAAATGGCCGCAGCAACTTTAACGGTTATCCCAATTCTGTTAATTTACTTTGTATTCAGAAAAGAAATTATTAGAGGGGTTGCGAAGAATGGTATCAAAGGATAAAACAACGATTACCTTTCATAGCGGCATTTTAACAATCGGTGGAACGGTCATCGAAGTAGCGTATAAAGATAGTCATATCTTCTTCGACTTCGGGACTGAGTTTTTACCAGAATTAGAACTGCCCGATGAATCGGTGCAAACACTCACTGACCATAAAGTGATTCCACATTTAAAAAATATGTACGATGCACGTATCCCTTACAAATACGAAGGGGATGAAGATAAAGACTATGCTAACACGGCAGTCTTTATCTCACATGCGCATTTGGACCATACAAGAATGTTGAATTATTTAGACCCAAACATTCCTTTATATACATTGAAGGAAACGAAAATGATTGTAAATTCACTCAACCGCAATGGTGTGTTCTTACTACCATCACCGTTTGAAGACGATACATTTACAAGAGACATGATTGGGTTAGATGCTGGAGACGTGATTCAGGTTGGGGAAATCGAAGTAGAAATCGTGCGTGTTGATCATGACGCATACGGGGCTGCTGCTTTAATCATTAAAACACCTGGCCATCATATTACGTATACAGGGGACTTACGACTTCACGGACATAACGCCGAAGACACGATTGAGTTTTGTAAGAAGGCAAAACATACCGACATCTTAATGATGGAAGGTGTATCGATTAGCTTTGGGGACCGTAAAGAGGTTGAGGACGAAATTAAACCTGAAAACGAGGAAGATGTGATTCGTCATATTGCTCGCCTCGAACAAGAAAATCCAAATCGACAAATCACATTTAATGGCTATCCAGCAAATGTCCGTCGCTTTGAAAAAATCGTCGAAGGAACAAGCCGTACTGTTGTTCTTGAAGCAACGATGGCTGCACTTCTGAAAGAAGTATTCCAAAAAGAAGCTCATTACTACTATAGAGAAGGAGCTCCAAAACTCGACGAACTTGATCCTACTTTAGAAATTTCATATCAAACGTTGTTAGAGGATACTTCGAAGTACCTATGGCAAGCCGTCGACCATTTCGAACGTTTGCAGGAGGGAAGCTTATACATCCATAGCGATGCGCAGCCTCTTGGGGACTTTGATCCACACTATCAACCGTTTCTTGATTTATTGGCGGAAAAACACATTGAGTTTGTACGCCTAGCTTGCTCAGGTCACGCAAAACCGGACGATTTAGACCGTATTATTGCGATGATTGAGCCTAAATGTTTGGTTCCAATTCATACGTTAAAACCAGAACTTCTGGTAAATCCGTATGGTGACAGAATATTGCCGTATCGCGGCGAAAAAATTGTGTTGTAAAAACTATATAACAAAAGGAGAAGGAAAATGAAATTCAAATCTTTAGTAAAAGCGACACTAGCAACTGCATCAGTTGTAGCGTTAACAGCATGTGGAGCTAACTCATCAAACAGCTCACAACAAGCTGAAACTAAAAAAGACATCGTAACAGAGGTTAAATCAGAAACTACAATCACTTTCTGGCATGCTATGAACGGGCAGCTTGAAAAAGCTCTTCAAAAATTAACAGAAGACTTCATGAAAGCTAATCCAAATATCAAAGTAGAGTTACAAAACCAATCTTCATACAAAGATTTACAAGCTAAAATTAACTCAACTTTAACTTCACCAAAAGACTTACCAACAATCACTCAAGCATATCCTAACTGGTTATTCAATGCTGCTGAGCAAGATACATTGGTAGACTTCAAACCATACATTGAAAATGAAACAATCGGATTCAAGAAAGGTGAAGAAATCCGTTCAGACTTAATGGAAGGTGCTAAAATCAAAGGAGTACAATACGGTATCCCATTCAACAAATCTACAGAAGTATTATTCTACAATGCAGATATCTTGAAACAATACGGTGTTAAAGTTCCAACTACTTTAGATGAATTAAAAGAAGCAGCTAAAACAATTTACGAAAAATCTAACCACGAAGTTGTTGGTGCTGGTTTCGACTCATTAAACAACTACTATGCAATTGGTATGAAGAACAAAGGCATTGACTTCACTAAAGAATTAGACTTCGCAAGTGACGCTTCAAAAGAAGTTGTTAAATACTACGCGGATGGAATTAAGGATGGATACTTCCGTGTAGCTGGTTCAGATAAATATTTATCAGGACCATTCCAAAACAAAAAAGTAGCTATGTATGTTGGTTCAACAGCTGGTGAATCATTCGTAGCTAAAGGTGCTAAAGAAGCTGGTTTCGAATACGGAGTAGCTGCTCGTCCTGAGAAATACAACCTACAACAAGGTACTGATATTTACATGTTTGAAGGTTCTACAACTGAAGAACAACGTACTGCAGCATTCTTATACTTGAAATTCTTATCTTCACCTGAATCTCAATTATACTGGGCACAACAAACTGGTTACATGCCAACCGTTGCTTCAGTGTTAGAAAAAGATGAATACAAGAATTCAGGTTCTAAAGTTCCTAAAATCTTAGCAGATGCTACTAAGAATTTATTCTCAATTCCTGTAGTTGAAAACTCTGATCCTGCATACGCAGAAGTTCGTACGATTTTAGAAAAAATCTTTACAACTCAAAACGGCAATGTAGATCAATTAATCCAAGATTCTAAAGCACAATTTGATGCAGCGTGGAATCAATAATCACATATAAGTTCATTCACAACACAATCACAACGAAAGCCTGGGGAATTTTCCTCAGGCTTTTTGTGTGGGATGCGGAAGATGTGTTTCGGTGTTGGAATGTGTTTAGGTGCTGTAAAGTGGGTTGGTGCTGGGAGGCCCCTTCGGGGGAGGCTTTTAGGTGTATGGGCTGAGGTGGTAGATTGCTTAGAAACAGGCGGTTTTAATTGTTGAAAGAGAATTAGTGAGCCACCGACTCGAGTCTAGGGTCTCTCGTCTTTGAAGCCTCAAAGAGACACTAACGAATGGATTCGTAAGTGTCTCTAATTCGCATTCAATGGATGTTCTCACTAATCTTTCAACAAAACCGCTGTTTCTGTCGCAATCGATGTACAAGGCGTACATCTAAAAGCCTCCTGAGGTGATTCCACACAACAAAGATGAGGAAAGTTGGGGGCTCTCTTTAGATTATGTTCCTCATTCACACGGACCGGTGCAGGGATGGGAGGAACGTGTTTCATGGAGAGTGTGCTATAATGGGGCGACAAGAGAGGTGAATCGGATGCGGTATGTGCTTTTATTAAGAGGCGTCAATGTTGGTGGCAAAAATAAAGTCGTGATGAGCGAATTGAAGGAATTGCTGAGAGGTGAAGGGTTCAGCGATGTGGATTCGTACATTAATAGCGGGAACTTATTTTTCGCAAGTGATGAGAGTGTGGAAAAAATCGTTTTGAAAGTTGAAAAGGTATTAAAAGAGAATTATGAGTTCTCGATTCCATTTGCGCTGCTTTCAAAAGACGATTACTTAGAAGAAATGGCGGGGCTCCCGAAATGGTGGAAGGATGAGTTTGCTAGAAAAGATATTTTGTTTTTCTCACGGGGAACAGATGTGAGTGAGGTTATCCGATTTGTAGAAGGCTCTGAGTTTTATAATGAGAGAGTCTATATCGGGAAAGGTGCAGTTTTCTGGGCGAAAATCGATGAGGCAGAGTTTCAAAAAACGACTTACCACAAGAAGATTTTGAAGCAACCATTTTATAAGACGATTACGATTCGAAATGGGAAGACATTTGATAAAATCGCAGAAATACTGCAGACAGAGAAACCTTTGTGATAGGGCTTTTTTATGGTACAATAGTGTGTGAATTTGTAGAAAGTGAGGCGCATTATGGAAATTAAAATTATTGAAACTAGTGATATGCATGGGTACGTGTTACCGACAAACTATACAGAGAGAAACATGGACTTAGGATTCAGTACGGCGAAGGCTGCGACTGTGATTCGTCGCTTAAAAGAAGAAGCAAATGGTCCTGTGATTCAAATCGAAAACGGGGACTTCATTCAAGGGTCACCATTAAGCTACTATGTTCGTAAACAAGATTCAAAAGTAGCATCTGATTTAACAAAAGTATTGAACTATTTAAACTATGACTTAGGAATTCTAGGAAACCACGAGTTTAACTATGGGTTAGACTACTTAAGAGAAGCGATTGCGTCTTACAACCACCCAATTCTTTGCTCAAACATTTTAACAAAAGACGGCAAGCCAGCGTTTGGCGAACCTTACAAAGTGTTCGAGAAAGATGGCGTGAAAATCGCAGTTTTAGGGATTACAACGCCTTATATTCCAAATTGGGAACAACCTGCAACGGTAAAAGATTTAGTATTCGTGAGCGCGTTGGAAACAGCGAAGAAATACGTTCCAGAAATGCGTAAAGTTGCGGACGTTGTCGTTGTAACTTACCACGGAGGATTCGAGTGCGACCTTTCATGCGGTGATCCAACGGAACTCTTAACAGGAGAAAACGAAGGGTATGCGATTGCGACGCAAGTAGAAGGAATCGATGCGTTAGTGACAGGACACCAACACCGTGTGATTGCACAAAAAGTGAATGGCGTGCCAGTGATTCAACCAGGATACCGCGGCGCATATGTCGGTGAAATCAGCTTAGAAGTGGAAAAAGTAGACGGAAAGTATACGGTTGTTTCAAGTGAAGCAAAACTTCACCCAACAGAAGATGTGCCAGCAGATCCAGCCGTATTAGAAATGTTTAGCGATTTACAAGCGGAAGTGGAAGATTGGTTAGATACTCCAGTAGGAAAAGTTGTTGGAGATATGACCATTAAAGATCCACATGCTGCGCGTTTAAGCGAACATCCATATATTGAATTTATCAATAAGGTTCAAATGGAAGCCAGCGGTGCAGACATCTCAGGGACTGCGTTATTCAACAATGACGGTCGTGGATTTAACTCAGAAATCCGTATGCGTGACGTGATTACGAACTACATTTATCCAAATACATTAGCCGTTCTAAAAGTGAGCGGGGAAGACTTAAGAAAAGCTCTTGAGCGTGTGGCGACTTATTTCATCGTCGAAAACGGGCAAGCGGTCTTCAATCCTAAATATGTGGAACCAAAACCTCAATTCTACAACTACGATATGTACGAAGGAATCGAGTACACATTAGACTTCACTAGACCATTCGGCGACCGTGTAACTCGTCTAGAGTATCATGGCAAACCCGTTCAAGATACGGATGAATTAGAAGTAGTGACAAACCAATATCGTGCAGTTGGTGGCGGAAACTATAGTATGTTTAAGCCGGAGAAGATTGTGCGTGAGGTGCAGATTGACATGACGGAGCTCATTGCGGAATACTTGCGCAAACATCCAGTCATCGAAGCAACAGTCAACAA
>CAJZJY010000031.1 GCA_916050055.1 uncultured Streptococcus sp. | reverse complement strand
CATTCTTCAGCTGAACGTATTATTATTCCAGATAGCACGATTCTATTGAATTATATGCTTCGTCGTTTCGGTAATATCGTTAAAAACTTGACGGTGTTCCCAGAAAATATGTTACGCAATATGGATGCGACTTTTGGTTTAATCTACAGTCAACGTGTGTTATTAAAACTGATCGACAAAGGAATGAGTCGGGAAAAAGCTTATGATTTAGTGCAACCATGTACGGCTAAAGCTTGGGACGAAAAACTTCCATTCCGTGCTGTTTTAGAAGAACAACCAGAAATTACGGCTACTCTAAGTAAAGAAGATTTAGATGATGCGTTTGATTATCACTACCATATTAAGAATGTAGATTATATTTTTAAACGTGTAGGAATTTTATAGATTGATAAAATTACTCAAAAGAGTGCATTTTCAATAAAAATATGGTATAAATAGAAAGTAAAATTTAACAAAAGGAGTCAGAAAATGATTAACGTAAGTGATTTAAAAGCTGGAATGACATTCATTCTTGATGGAAAATTAATTAAAGTGTTGGAAATCAGCCACCACAAACCAGGTAAAGGGAACACTGTAATGCGTATGAAAATCCGTGACGTTCGTAACGGTTCAACAGTAGATACAACAATGCGTCCTGATGAAAAAGTAGAACGTGCACATATCGATACAAAAGATGTTCAATACTTATACAGCCAAGATGGCGTTGGAGTATTCATGGACTTAGAAACATACGAACAATACGAAATTCCTGAAGAAACAATCGAACAAGAATTAAAATACATCCTAGAAAACATGGAAGTTAAAATCCAATTCTACGGTTCAGAAGTAATCGGGGTTTCATTACCATCAACAGTTGTATTACAAGTTACTGAAACTCAACCATCAATTAAAGGTGCAACAGTTACAGGTTCGGGTAAACCAGCTACAATGGAAACAGGTTTAGTAGTTAACGTTCCAGACTTCATCGAAGCAGGAGAGTACTTAGAAGTTAACACTGCAGAAGGTACATACGTACGTCGTGCAACTAAATAATGATTTATTGAAACAAGGATGAGCCAAGCGTTCATCCTTGTTTTTTTATAAAGGAGAAATGTGTATGCGGATTGCTGTGATGGCAGGAACACCTATGGACACGAAGCTAGGCGTTGATTTGCTAAAGAAAAATGGTTTCACTCAGACAATTTCTGTTCCTATTTCTAAAAATCCAGTCGAACAAACAACTTTTCAATCTTTAGAGGAAGAAGAAAGAGAGCAGTACATTAGAGGTGTACTTGATGGGATAAAAAATGACATCGACGCTGTTTTTGTTTACTGTAATTCCCTTAGTTCAGTTGTAAATTTCGACAAATTACAAGAAGAATATAAACTCCCAATGATTACTCCGATGCAAATGTATCGAACACTTGGGGTAGAACATAATTATTTAGCCGTAATGGCAGCTAATTCTCATGGATTAACAGGGGTAGAAAACAATCTATATATTGCTAATCCTAATCTTAAGGTGTTTGGTGTGACGATGCTAGAACTGGTTAAAGCAATCGAAACTGGAAAACCAGAAGAGGAGATTATTAAACAATTCGATTTTCAAAGTTTATTCCACTATTTTGAAAGTACAGAGATTGAAGCAGTCGTACTAGGGTGTACGCACTTCCCATATGTAAAGACAGAATTAGAACAACTCTCAAATATTCCAATTATTGATGTGGGTGTCTATATGATTGACCGATTGAAGAGCCATATTCAGGAGGGAAAGTAATGATCTCGATTGAAAAAATGAAACAATTTTTCCGTTATGACAAAGTGAAATATAGGAATCCCGTAAAGTTTCCAGAAATTGCAGAAGAAATGGAACAGTTGAAGAAAGCTGGGCAAGATGCAAGACAGGAATTTACAAAGTTAACGGAAGTGTTTTATAAGAACTTCCATACATTTTTCATGGACCGGGTTAGTCAATGGATGAATCAAGCCCAAGTGGTAAGACCAGCCTTTTGGAGATACTTTATCGAAGAGGGGCAAGATGAAGGAAATCCATCTTTTGCATTACGTTTATTTAATCAAGAAAATAAATTGGGCGTATATGTAGAATTGAGTTTTATCGAACGTAAAAAGAATGACAACTCTGTACGTTTGCAAAATAAAGTATTAGAGTGTGAACCTAATAGTAATATTGTATATGTAGCATCTGATTTTCAAAAGAATGCAATGGCTTATGAAGGTAACGAATCTAATAGAGATAAATTAACAAGAGCTGTTAAAGAGGGAGAAATTCGTAAAGTCATTTTAAGAAGGCCAGTATTTCTTGAAAGTACCAAAGATGGAATTGAAGAAGAACTTTCGGATGCATTGAAGGAATTAATTCCGTTTTATCAAACCATTTATATGAATGAAGTAAATTAAAAGAGGTAGATTTAGTATCTACCTCTTTTTGAATTGAATTATTATGCTGGAGAAGGGGTTCCTGGTTTTACAGTAACTTCTTCTTCTGATTCTGTTTGTTCTTCCTCAGTTGTTTCTTCTGTAGTTTCCTCAGTGGTTGTTTCACCAGTTGTTGTTCCTTCAGTAGTAGGTGTCTCTGTTGTAGGTATTTCAGTTGTTGTTACTTTATTTGTTCCAGTCTCAGTAGTGACTGTTGTTGTTTCATTACCTTTAACAATGATATATCCAACATATTCATAACAATCAATTTCATCTATAGTAATTTCTTCTAGTTGTGAAATAGAGACTACTTTAGTTTCACCGTTTAAAGTTACTTGTGAAGCGTCAACAGCTCTAACAAGGATGCTACCAGCTCCCATTACAAATAAAATAGTAACTAACTTTTTACCTTTATTTGATTTTAATAGAGCATAGGCTGCGCCCAAGACGAGGATTCCTGCACCAAGTGTCACTAAACCTGTTGATGTCCCAGTGTTTGGAAGAGAAGGTTTATCAACTATACATCCTACTTTTTTGTAAATTAATTTTACAGAAGTAGTAGAGTTGACTTCTCCCAAAGGTTTCCCAGAAATGATTAATTCTTTTTCAGAATTAGAAAGTGAATCAAAATCAATATTCGTGATATTAACTTGAATCGTACCATCTGCGTATGCAGTAGTGAAATTAGAAGCGAAAATTGTTGTTAAAAACGCTAGAGAAATTAGCGCTACTAATTTTTTTAATGATTTCATAATTAATTCTTTCCTTTTATATTCTTTTATTTATGAAATTATAATGGAAACGTTGAAAATTTGCAAAGAAATGGGAAATCATTGTTTTTCCTTTCAAAGGAAAATATCTAAATAAAAAGGGACAGCTAGAACAGCTGTCCGTTGTCTTTTGTTTATGGTGGAGATGGTGTTCCTGGTAGAACCGTTACCTCTGGCTCTGTTTGAGCGGTTGTCGTTTCCGCTTCGGTTGTTGTTGTTACAATTGTTGTAGATTCAGTAGTCTCAGTTGTTACTGTTTCTGAAGTTGTTGACTCAACAGTTGTCGTTTCTACAGTAGGTATAATGTAACCAACATACTCGTAGCACTCAATTTCTGGAATAGTAATATCATTCAAAGCTGAAATAGGAAACAGTTTAGTTTCACCAATTACTTCAATTGTCGAAGCAATTGCAGGAGTTGCTAGCGCAATACTTGTGCTACCTAATACGAAGAGTATGATTATTTTTCTTCCTTTAGAAGATTTAACTAAAAGTAAGCTAGAAACTAATAGCAGTGAACCGAAAATGATTGCTGCTAAGTTACTTGTAACCCCAGTATTTGGTAATGTTGGCTTATCAACAGGACATGCTTTCTTCTTATAAACTAGTTTTACAGTAGCGTTCGAAGAAACCAATCCGGAAGGAGTACCATTTATCATATTGCTTAATTCAGTTGGGGTTAATGTATCTATATCCACCGTAGTTACATTAACAGTTTGACTTTCAGCAGCTTTTATAGAGCTGTTATAGAAAAAGAAGCCAAATAGGAAAACTGAAAGAAAAGCCAGTGTGAAATGTTTAAGCTTCATTTTGATGTTCCTTTCTATAAACTTATAGATCATTCTATAAAAAAATTATAAAGGAAAATCAAAAGACATTCAATATATAGTAGAAATGCCTTATCTACGACAATAGTTGTAGTACAAAACCTTTAAAAAATCGGTCTAAAGTCTGAGTGTTTTTATATTGACTTAATTTGACCAATGTGTTAAATTATAAATGTGGTTAGCACTCGTCTTAGTCAAGTGCTAAAGAGAGGTGACTATGATGTTAACCAATAGACAATTGCTAATCTTACAATTAATCATACAATTATATACGGAAACTTTGGAGCCAGTCGGGTCGAAGAAGTTGATGGAAGTTGCAGAATTACCATTTAGTTCCGCAACGATTCGTAATGAGATGATGAAGCTAGAAGAGATGGGATATCTTGAAAAGAACCACACTTCTTCTGGGCGAGTTCCTTCTAATAAAGGATATCGTTACTACATCGACAACATTCTACCTAGACAAAAGCAACCTGTTTCTTTAAGCGTTCGAAATCAAATTCGAGAAGTTTTCCAACAGTCAACATTGGAGATTCAAGATGTATTTCGTTTATCTGCTGACATACTAGCAACATTAACGAACTACACAGCAATCTCTTTTGGACCAGAAGTGAAAACTGCCACGTTATCGGGATTTAGACTTGTTCGTTTAAATCCAAATCAAGTGATGGCAATCGTTGTTATCAGTAATGGTTTGGTTGAAAATAAAGTCTACACAATTCCGGGAGCCATTGACGATAGTGATTTAGAGAAAGTGGTTCGCATCATCAATGATGAATTGATAGGTGTTCCGTTAGATGTCGTTGCCAAACGATTAAGGACGGATTTACCAATCCTTATGAATCGCTACATGAATTCACAAATTCAAATCGTCAAAGTGATTCAAGAGATGATGAATCAATTTGAACAAGATCGAATGCATGTCGCAGGAAGAAGATATTTGTTAAATTACTTTGATTATCACGCTAATGTGGACCAACTCAAAGAAATTTATCAATTGATGGATGATCAGTCTAAGTTACATCAATTAGTAGCCAACGATCATCAAGATATTCAAATTAGGCTCGGCTCTGAAATGGATCATCCGTTACTTGGGGATTTCAGTTTAGTAACAGCTAGTTACGTAACACCAAACCAAGATACAGGAATGATTGCACTTCTTGGACCAAAGAATATGCCGTATTCGAATGTATTATCAATTGTAAAAGGACTCAGGGAAGAGTTAGCAACCACGATAGAAGATTATTATCGTAACTTATAATGTAAGGAGATGAAATCTTGGAAACAAATGAACAAAACACTAAAGAAGAATTAAAAGAAGAAAAAATTGTTGCAGATGAAGCTCCTCAAGAAGAAGTTACTGAAGAAACCACAACAAAACTTACGAATGAAGAGAAATTACAACAAGAAGTAGATAAGTTGAACGATCAAGTGTATCGACTATCTGCTGAAATCTCGAATATCCAAAAGAGAAATGCAAAAGAAAGACAAGATGCTGCAAAATATCGCAGTCAAAGTCTTGCACAAAACTTATTAAATGTGATTGATAACCTTGAGAGAGCAATTGCTTCTCCAAGTGAATCAGAAGAAGCTCAAAACCTTAAAAAAGGGGTTGAGATGGTGTATGAAGGTTTCCTTTATGCACTAAAAGAAGAAGGTATCGAGGAAATCGACGCCTTGAATCAACCTTTTGATCCAACTTTACATCACGCTGTTCAAACCGTTCCTGTTGAGGAAGGGCAAGAAGCAGACCGCGTGGTGCAAGTGTATCAAAAAGGATACAAATTAAAAGATCGCGTATTAAGACCAGCAATGGTCATCGTCTCACAATAAGAAGACGAAACTTAAAACAATATTATAAATAATAGGAGTGAATTAAATATGAGTAAAATTATTGGTATTGACTTAGGAACAACAAACTCAGCAGTCGCTGTTTTAGAAGGTAACGAAGCAAAAATTATTGCAAACCCAGAAGGGAACCGTACGACACCATCTGTTGTAGCGTTCAAAAATGGAGAAATTCAAGTAGGTGAAGTTGCAAAACGTCAAGCTGTAACAAACCCAAATACAATTGCATCTATCAAACGTCACATGGGCGAAACAGGATATAAAGTAGAAATCGAAGGTAAATCTTATACACCTCAAGAAATTTCAGCAATGATTCTACAATACTTAAAAGGATATGCTGAAGAATATCTTGGAGAAAAAGTTGAAAAAGCAGTTATTACTGTACCTGCATACTTCAATGACGCACAACGTCAAGCAACTAAAGACGCTGGTCGTATCGCTGGTTTAGAAGTCGAACGTATCGTTAACGAACCAACTGCAGCAGCTCTTGCATATGGTTTAGACAAAGTTGACCACGAAGAAAAAATCTTAGTATTTGACCTTGGTGGTGGTACATTCGACGTATCAATCCTTGAATTAGGAGACGGTGTATTCGATGTATTATCAACAGCTGGTGATAACCATCTTGGTGGGGATGACTTCGACCAAAAAATCATTGATTTCTTAGTAGAAGAATTCCAACGTGATAACGGTATTGATTTATCAAGCGATAAAATGGCAATGCAACGTTTGAAAGATGCTGCTGAAAAAGCTAAAAAAGACTTATCAGGTGTATCTCAAACACAAATCAGCTTACCATTCATTTCTGCTGGTGCAGCTGGCCCATTACACTTAGAAGTAACATTAACTCGTGCTAAATTTGATCAATTAACTCAAGATTTAGTAGAACGTACAAAAGAACCAGTTCGTCGTGCATTAGCTGACGCAGGTTTAACAGCTTCTGAAATTGACCAAGTATTATTAGTTGGTGGATCTACTCGTATTCCTGCAGTAGTTGAAGCTGTTCGTAATGAAACTGGTAAAGAACCTAACAAATCAGTAAACCCAGACGAAGTAGTTGCTATGGGTGCTGCAATCCAAGGTGGGGTTATCTCTGGTGATGTGAAAGACATCGTATTATTAGACGTTACACCTTTATCACTTGGTATTGAAACAATGGGTGGCGTGTTCACTAAATTAATCGATCGTAACACTACAATCCCAACAAGCAAATCACAAGTATTCTCAACAGCTGCAGACAATCAACCAGCAGTAGACGTACACGTATTACAAGGTGAACGTCCAATGGCAGCAGACAACAAGACTTTAGGTCGTTTCCAATTAACAGATATTCCTGCTGCTCCTCGTGGTGTGCCACAAATCGAAGTAACATTCGATATCGATAAAAACGGTATTGTAAATGTTCGTGCTAAGGATTTAGGAACTGGTAAAGAACAAGCTATTACAATCAAATCTTCTTCAGGTTTATCAGACGAAGAAATCGAACGTATGGTAAAAGATGCAGAAGCAAATGCTGAAGCAGATAAAAAACGTAAAGAAGAAGTAGATTTACGTAACGAAGTTGACCAATTAATCTTCACTGTTGATAAGACATTGAAAGATTTAGAAGGTAAAGTAGATGCTAGCGACGTTCAAAAAGCTGAAGCAGCACGTGATGAATTAAAAGCTGCTGTTGAAGCAAACGACTTAGAAGCAATGAAATTAAAACGTGACGCTTTAAATGAAGTTGTTCAAAACTTAACTGTTAAACTTTATGAACAAGCTGCCGCAGCTCAACAAGCAGCAGGTGCTTCTCAAGAAGGTTCAACTGAACAAGCATCTTCAAATAACGATGGCGTTGTAGACGCTGACTTCGAAGAAGTAGACTAATATTTGCTAAAATGATAGGGTGTAAGACTACTTAGTGGCCTTACGCCCATATCCTTTGTAAACTATGAAAGAAAAGGAGGGGCAATTCAGTGGCCAAAAGAGATTTATATGAAATTTTAGGCGTATCCAAAGATGCCTCTGAAGCAGATATTAAGAAAGCTTATCGTAAACTATCTAAAAAATACCATCCAGATATTAATAAAGAACCTGGAGCAGATGAAAAGTTTAAAGAAATCGCTGAAGCTTATGAAATCTTAGGGGACGCTCAAAAACGTGCAGCCTATGACCAATACGGACATGCTTCTTATGATCCAAATTCTGGATTTAGTGGAGGCGGATTCGGTGGTGGATTTGATGGATTCGGAGGATTTGGCGGTAATGGAAACTTTACTGGTGGATTCGAAGATATCTTTAGTAGTTTCTTTGGTGGCGGAGGTAGTCGTGCTGATCGTGCAAACATGCCGCGTCAAGGGGCCGACCTTCAATATGTCATGGATTTAACATTTGAAGAAGCCATCTTCGGTAAGGAAGAAACGATTCATTACCATCGTAGCGATGAATGTCAAACGTGTCATGGTACTGGTGCGAAACCTGGAACACATCCTACAACATGTTCTAAATGTCATGGTTCAGGTGTGATTAACGTTGAAAGAAATACACCATTCGGTCGTATGATGAGTCAAACCACTTGTGATGTGTGTCATGGTACTGGACAAGAAATTAAAGAAAAATGTCCAACCTGTCATGGTCATGGTCAAGTAGATGAAACGCATAAAGTGAAAGTAAAAGTCCCTGCTGGGGTTGAGGATGGAAATCAAATGCGTCTTCAAGGCCAAGGAGAAGTTGGTTTCAATGGTGGCCCTTATGGTGATCTTTATGTCATCTTCCGTGTTGGACAAAGTAAGACATTTAAGCGTCAAGGAGCAGATATTTACTATCAACTCCATGTAAACTTTGCTCAAGCGGCTCTAGGAGACGAAGTAGATGTACCAACTGTTCATGGTAAGGTGAAATTAAAAGTCCCAGCTGGAACTCAATCAGGAACAATTTTACGTTTACGCGGAAAGGGTGCTCCAAAACTTCGTGGAACAGGAAACGGTGACCAACATGTAGAAGTTATCGTAGACACTCCTAAGAAACTGACAGATAAGCAAAGACAAGCGTTACAAGTATTTGCTAGTGAGGAAGGAACAGAACTTCATAATGGTGAAGAGAACTTCTTCGACAAAATGAAGAACGCCTTTAAAGATACATTTGAATAATTAAAAAAAGAACTTAGCATATCGTTATGCTAAGTTCTTTTTGTTTATTTAGAAGTAACAGCAAGGCGACGAATAATTCCTTCGTGCTCAGGATATTTTTCTAATAATTCTTCTTGTGTATAGAGTTTGAAGTCTTCATATTCAAAACCAGGAGTAACACTGCAGCTGACAATTGCAAAGTCTTCTTCGTTGTCTGATTCAGTGGTAGATCCAAATACGACTCCTGCAGGAACTGTGAATTGAAGCTTTTGCCCGTTCCCTGGTCCAATTTCGACTGCTTCATAAGTACCATCAGGATAAATCATATGCACAGTTAGTGCATGGCCGTAGTGATAGTACCAGATTTCATCGGAAGAGAGTAGATGGAAGTGAGATGGATTTTGATTCGTTAACAAAAATAGAATAGAGGTAGAAAGTGAACGAATTCGTCCGTCAGGTAGTTTTACTGTTTCTACAGCTTTATAAGTTTGTCTGAAGTAACCGCCTTCCACATGTGGTTCTAAGTCTAATTCTTTAATCCATTCTTCTTTCGTTTTCATAAGAGACCTCCAAGCGTTATTTTCTATTATTATAGCGTAACTTTTTCTACTTGTGAATTGTTGATAGAACAGTAATTATGCTATACTAGTACTATTGGAAAAGAAAGGAGAAGAGTCATGAAAGATAATATTGCTTTAATTGTTTCAAATAAAGATGTTAAGAAAATTAGAGAGCTTTTTAATGAAAATTATCCGATTGATATCGCCTTGGCGCTGGAAGAAGTCGATGATGATGTTTTAAAGAATTTCATGTTCTCTATCTCAAATACAAGACTTGCTTCGATTTTAGAAGTTGCTGAACCTGAATTCCAATTACGAATGCTTGAGAAACTCCCATTTAGACGGGTAGCTTTATTGTTCCAACAAATGTCAAACGATGATGTCGTGGATATTTTAGGAAATTTACCAGTTGGAATCCGAAAACGTTACATCAAAATGATGAAACAAAGTTCTCAAGATGATATTCAAACGATGTTAAATTACGCTCCGGATACTGCCGGAGGGATTATGACAACTGAGTACATTACGGTAAAAGAACACTTAACCGTTGAAGAAACATTATCTAAATTAAGAGAGATTTCTCCAAACTCAGAAGTCATTAATATTATTTTTGTGACGAGTTTACAACGGAAATTAATTGGCTGGATTGATATTCGCGATTTATTTACGCATGACTTAGACGAGAGTTTGCATGACGTAATGCATACGAATATCATCTCTGTTTTACCAGAAGAAGACCAAGAAGAAGTGGCTCGTATTTCAACGAAGTACGACTTATCTGTTGTACCTGTAGTCAATAAGCAAAATGTGTTACTTGGAATCATCACAATCGATGATATCGTTCACGTCTTGCAAGAAGAGCACCACGAAGATATGTTATTAATCAGCGGGGTTGAAGGAACAGAACGAATCGGTGGACCTTTTAATGAATCGATTCGAAAACGGACACCTTGGCTATTGATTAACTTGATAACTGCCTTTATGGCGAGTGCAGTTGTCGGTTTATTCCAAGATACCATCGAACAAGTGGTAGTTCTTGCGGTCGCAATGCCAATTATTACTGGGATGGGTGGAAACTC
>CAJZJY010000030.1 GCA_916050055.1 uncultured Streptococcus sp. | reverse complement strand
CCTGTGACATTAGTAGACTCTTTATTTAATGATGGATTAACGGACGCCTACTCACAAGACGCGATGGGGATTACCGCAGAAAACATTGTTGAAAAATACGGATTTACCCGCGAAGAACAAGACGCTTTCGCTGTGGCTTCTCAACAAAAAGCCGCTAAAGCACAAGAAGAAGGACGTTTCGCTAGCGAAATCACTCCTGTAGCAGTCTTCAATCGCAAAACAAAATCCGACGACTTAAAAGTAACGGATGAATTTATCCGTCCAAACACGACACTGGAGACTCTTGCAGGCCTCAAACCTTCCTTCAAAAAAGACGGAACGGTTACAGCAGGAAACGCCTCTGGAATTAACGATGGTGCCGCTTGTGTCATCATGACAACACGTGAATACGCAACAGAGCTTGGCCTTCCAATTCTTGCAACCTTGAAAGGCTATGCCGAAGCTGGTGTCGATCCTTCGATTATGGGAATCGGTCCTGTCCCTGCCATCCAAAAATTAGTGGCGCGTACACGGATTCCGCTTGAAAAAGTGGATGTCTTTGAACTGAACGAAGCCTTCGCCGCACAAAGTATGGCGGTCATCAAAGACTTGAAGATTCCAACTGAAAAAGTAAATCCATTCGGTGGTGCCATTGCGCTAGGCCATCCAATCGGTGCTTCTGGTGCTCGTATTGTGGTCACACTGATCAATGCTCTCGACCAACTCGACGGTAAAATCGGTGTTGCTTCCCTCTGTGTAGGCGGCGGCATGGGTGTTGCCATCGCGATTGAACGCGAACAATAGTATAAATAATAAGAGTTGCCCAAAATTCACTTATAAGTGAATTTTGGACAACTCTCTTTTTATTTTTCTTCGTGTTTCTTTTGTTCGTGGCGCTGTTGATAGTACGCGCGAATTTCTTCGTTTTCCTCAGTAGCACGATAATGGACCTCAAAGCCATTCTTCTTCCAACTTAAAGTCGTCATGAGTTCATCCCATGTTGGTAATTTTAGCTCAGGCATTTCAAACTGCACTAACTCAGACATATCTAACGAGTCTTTCCAAACTTCAAAGCGAGTTGAAACGAGTAATAACGCAATACGTGTTAACAATTCACGTTTTTCTTCGTCCATATTCCCTGCTGCCTTCAAGAACTCTTGCACATAATGCATAAACTGTCCGTATAAATCATTCACCGTATCAATTCCAACAGAAAATAGTAGTTCAAAGAACACATTCCAGAACAATTCCAGTTCTTCATCGCTCACCGATTCTGTCCATTTCTTGAATGTTTGATCATTCAACTGACTATTTTTGGTTAATTTTTCCATCTTAATAAATTGACCGTCTTCAATCTCCCATGTCATGGCGCTATGTTGCATCGCACCGGTGGCATTACTTTTAACAATCACATACGGCACTTCGGATTCTAGCATTAATCCAACAAGTGAATCTTGTGGAATATAACGCATCGCTAATGGCACTATATTTTGATACCCTTTTGTTTCAAGTACAGAACGGTACAATCCAGGAGAATCAAAGCAGAAAATATCGACAATGCGCAGTTGCACGTCTTCTGCTTGAGTGGCCGCAGCATAAATGGCTAAGTTACCACCCTTTGAATGTCCAGAAATCATTAAGTCCCCATCCCATAAACTGGCTTGTTTGGCTAAATACTCCTTGGCATCCGTCTGAGCCGCAACAAGTGGTGAATACGTCATTAGGAAGTCTTCCTTCCAGCCAATCAGCGTTTCATCCGTCCCTCTAAACACAACAAGTCTGACACTAGGTTCTACTTCCACCGTGACAGCTGCGAATTGTTTTGTTGTATCTTTATCCCATTCGCTCACCACACCGAAGAATTTCAACGATTGGAAGCGAGGTGCATCCGCAATCACTTGCGATACTTCATGCCGCTCCTCTGTTATCATCATTGGATTCTCATCGAATAATTCTTGTTTATGTTCCTGCATATACTCGGCGATTTCTTTCACTGTGACAAAATTCTCACCATTTTCATCGCTAGGAACAACTTTTTCAAGTGGTAAATACTCTAATTCCGTTAAAACTAATGCGTCGATTTCAGAAAAGGCTCTTTCTTCAAACGAAACGTGCCCAAACTCTTTAATATAATCCAACATGTTTTTCATACGAAAATCCTCCGTTATTTTGAGTGAGTCCATTACTATTCTACTCTGTCATTATGGCGCTTGCAACTCTTTTTCCTGTGGGGTAAAAAGCCGTCATTTTCTATAGAATTCCCCCATTTTTCGTGCTATACTACTGAAATGAAATTAAGGGGGTTGTTCTATGAAATTAGGATTTGATAGCGAGAAATACCTTGAAGAACAAAGTCAATACATTCTTCAACGAGTGAACGCATATGACAAACTATACTTAGAATTCGGAGGCAAGTTAATCGGTGATTTCCACGCGATGCGCGTATTGCCAGGATTCGATCCAGACGGAAAAATCAAATTACTTCACCGCCTACGCGACCAAGCAGAGATTATTATCTGCGTGTATGCTGGTGATATCGAACAAAATAAAGTTCGCAGTGACCTTGGGATTACTTATGACCAAGATGTTCTTCGCTTAATGGACGACCTTCACTATTGGGACCTTAAAATCAATAGTGTCCTCATTACTCGTTATACAGGCCAACCTGCTGCAACACAATTTAAAAACTCCCTCGAACGTCGCGGCATTAAAGTGTATACGCACGGCTACACAGAAGGCTATCCGATGGACGTTGAAACCATCGTTAGTGACGCAGGATATGGCGCAAATGAATTTATCGAAACGACTCGCCCACTTGTCGTCGTAACAGCTCCTGGTGCCAACAGCGGAAAACTAGCGACCTGCTTAAGCCAGCTTTATCACGAAACCAAACGTGGTCGTCGTGCCGGCTATTCTAAATTCGAAACATTCCCTGTATGGAATTTACCATTAAACCACCCTGTGAACGTGGCCTATGAAGCAGCCACTGCAGACTTAGAAGATGTCAACATGATTGATACCTTTCATCTTGCAAAATATGGCGAAACTACCGTGAACTACAACCGAGACATCGAAGCCTTCCCACTTCTCCGTCGTATTTTGACGAAGATTTACGGCGACGCTCCAATCCCTTACAACTCTCCAACAGATATGGGCGTGAACCGTGTCGGATTTGCTATCACTGATGACGAAGTCGTTCGCGAAGCTTCCAACCAAGAAATCATCCGCCGTTACTACGCAGGCCAATGCGACTACAAACGCGGTATCGGAACGCTGGAAGCAGCTCAACGTGGCAAGTACATCATGGAAGAAAGTGGACTCTCTCCACAAGACCGTCCAGTTGTAAAAGCCGCTCTTGAAAAAGAAGCCGAAGCGAAAGTTCCAGTAGTAGCCTTACAACTTCCAACCGGCAAAATCATTACAGGAAAACAATCAGACACCATGACAGCCAGCGCAGCCTGCCTACTCAACTGCATTAAAGAATTAGCAGAAATTGGTGACTCCATCCATTTATTGCCACCAGTGATTTTAAATGCGATTGGCCAACTCGGAAGCGACGTTCTAAAACACCAACGCCGCTCACTTGATAGTAAAGAAGTGCTCATCGCACTCAGCATCTCAGCAGTCACTAACCCTGCCGCAGAAGCTGCAAAAAATCAATTACAAAACTTGCGCCACTTACAAGCACACAGCACCGTCATCCTTCAAAAAGCCGACGAAGAAACCTTCCGAAGCCTAGGAGTGATGGCGACTTGCGAACCACAATTTGCTGGCACAAACCTTTACTACACAAACTAACCCCAAGCCCTCTCCAATCGGACGAGGGCTTTTTTATTAGCACAATCATCCTCCTAGCACCCGTCTCAGCACTCTCCCTGTTTCCCTAGCTGTCCCTAAGACCTATTCCTCTTTCCAACACCTCTTTTCAGAAGCAGAACCCTAAAAGTCCGCACACTCTCCTTTTTTCAAAAAAATCTTCGTTGCTTTGAAATTCGGCCTCTCGAAATAATTAACACATCAATACATCTATAAAAACGGAGAACTCCCCGGATTCTATGATAGTAATAATAGCGAGTGTAATCGATGCGAATTAGTGACTCTGGAAATTTATTTCCTAGAGTCACTTTGAGGCTCGATAGTAGTTGAGACGACAGGCTCAACACGGTACAGCTATTATCACTATCATGAAGATATCCGAGGAGAGTTCGTAGTTTTTATACTTAATTTGATGTTCTAAACTTTTTTCTCTGCATCCGAATTTCAAAGGAACGAAGTTCCTTTATTCATTTTTTTGCACAAAAAAAGCCGAGAGCGTGTCTCAACTTTTCCTAGTTTCTAAAAATCTTGGCTTCTAAAAAGAGGTCGTTGTAAAGCGATAATAGGTCGGTTCCTAAATTCTCGTAAACCTCCATTTTTTCCATCGCTTCCTCACTCGGATAGAAGCTCTCATCCGAAGTAATGTCTTCTGGTAAGAGCGCTATCGCATCCTTGTTTGGCGTTGCATAACCAACATACTGAGCATTCTTCGCTGCGATTTCCGGACGCAACATAAAATTGATAAACGCATACGCGCCTTCCTTGTTACCAACCGTTTTTGGAATGACGATATTATCAAACCATAAGTTCGTTCCTTTGCTTGGAACCACATAGGCTAAATCTTCATTCTCACTCAACATTTTAGAAGCTTCCCCTGAGAAAGTGACGGCTACGTTGGCCTCTCCTTGAATCATATATGTCTTCATTTCATCAGCGATAATCGCTTTTGCGTTTGGCATCAATGTCTTCAAGAATTTACCAGCTTCTTTAACAATGGCTTCGTCTTTTTCATTAAGAGAATGGCCTTGTGTTTGTAAAGCAATCCCCATCATTTCACGAGCTCCGTCAATAAATAGAATGGAATCTTTTAAATCCGCATTCCATAAATCGCGCCACTCGCTAATCGTTCCTTCTGGATAAACTTTCTTATTATAAACAATTCCTAGCGTTCCCCAGAAATAAGGAATGCTGTATGAATTATCAGGGTCAAAGGATTGATGTAAGAAACGTGGGTCGATATGTTCCATCCCTTTGATTTTTGAATAATCTAATTTTTCAAGTAAGTTTTCTTCGACCATTTTATGAATGGTGTACTCACTAGGGATGGCAATATCGTAGTTCGTTCCACCTTGCTTAATTTTTGTCAGCATGGCTTCGTTTGAATCGAACGTTTCATAAATGACTTTATAACCTGTTTCTTGTTCAAATTGTGTAATAAGTTCTGGGTCGATATAGTCTCCCCAGTTATATACGATAATTGTTTGAGGGTCTCCTGCCGCTGCTGTTTCAAAATTCTTACGGATTCCAAACAACACTAGGCAAGATACTATGATCGTCCCGATTAACATCGTTAGTCGCTTCATAGTGTGACTCCTTTCAATAGGTCACTCTCTGAAGCCTTCCCATTCAATCGTTTTTGTTGGAATTTTTGAATGAAGTAATATCCAATCACGAGTGATAATGAGAATAGGAACATCAATGTACTTAAGGCATTGATTTCTAAGCTGATTCCTTGGCGCGCACGTGAGTAGATTTCAACGGCAATCGTTGAGAATCCATTTCCTGTTACGAAGAATGTCACGGCGAAGTCATCTAATGAATACGTAAATGCCATAAAGAATCCACTGAGAATTCCTGGTGTAATCGCTGGTAAAACGATGCGTGTTAATACTTGTGAGCTTGTTGCTCCTAAGTCACGAGCCGCTGTAATCATCGATGGATTCATTTCTGATAATTTTGGTAAAACCATTAGTACAACGATTGGAATGTTAAACGCGATGTGCGCAAGTAATACCGACATAAAGCCGAGTTTGAATCCAACCACTGTAAAGAGAATTAAAAGGCTGGCACCGATGATAACGTCTGGCGATACCATCAAAATATTGTTAAAGCCTAATAATACTTGTTTGCGACGGTTTGAACGGATGTAATGAATCATGATAGCTCCAAGTGTTCCAATCACTGTCGCGATTAAAGAAGATAAGAGTGCAAGAATTAATGTATCGAGCACAATTCCGATTAAACGTGTGTCTGCAAGAACGGCTTTATAGTGGTCAAGTGTGAAACTCTCGAATCCGTTCATGCTACCAGCACTGTTAAATGAGTAAAAAATCAAGTAGAAAATAGGCGCATATAAGACTACAAATACAAACACTAAGTAAAAATTACTCCACTTACTATTATTTTCTAATTTCATTCTGATACGCCTCCTTTTCTACGGTCTCTTGTAATAAACATTAAAATAATCATCGCTACAATCAATACAACCCCGATTGTAGAACCCATTCCCCAGTTTTGCGTTACTAAGAAATGTTGCTCAACGGCTGTACCAAGTGTAATCACGCGGTTTCCTCCAATTAAACGAGTCAACATGAAGAGTGAGAGCGATGGAATAAATACGGCTTGTACTCCACTGCGCACCCCGTTCATCGATAATGGAACGATGACACGTCTAAACGTATCCCATTTTGTTGCCCCAAGGTCGCGGCTTGCCGCAATAAGTGAACCTGGCAACTCTTCGATAGAGTTGAAGATTGGCAAAATCATAAATGGCAATTCGATATACGCTGCTACCGTTAAGAAACTGAAGTCAGTAAATAGGAATTCTTGTGGCGCCAATCCAAATAATGAAAGGAAGCTGTTCACTGTTCCTGTTTGGCTAAAGATTCCGATAAATGCGTAGGCTTTTAATAGTAAGTTTACCCATGTCGGTAAGATAATTAATAAAAGCCATAATTGTTTATGCTTTGTACGACTTAGGAAAAGTGCTGTTGGATAACTCACGAGTAGCGTTACGAGTGTTACTAGAAAGGCATACCACACTGAGTTGAATGTCATTTCTAAGTAGTTTCCTGACGCGAAATAGTTTGTATAGTTTCCAAGCGTTACTTGACCATTGATGTCGAAGAATGATTTATAGAAAATCATTCCAAGTGGCGTTACTACGAATAATAACAACCAGATAAAGTATGGAATGGAAAATAAGAAACGAGATTGTTTAGTCATTTTCTTCTACCTCGTCTTCGTAGCTTTCTAAACGAGCGTCGAAGTCTTCTTCACTTTCTCCAAAACGCATTACGTGGATGTCATGTGGTTCGAAGTATAAGCCCACTTTTGATCCAACTTCTGCTTTACGAGTTGAGTGAATCATCCATTCGTTGCCATTTTCGTCATAACAGATGATTTCGTAGTGAACTCCGCGGAATAATTGAGTGTCCACTTCAACCGTTAATTTTCCTTTGTCGATAGATGTTAACGATAAGTCTTCTGGACGAATCACGATTTCAACTTTTTCATTTGGACGCATTCCGGCATCGGCACACTCGAACTCTTTACCAACGAATTCTACAAGGTAGTCTTCCTTCATAACCCCGTCAACGATATTACTTTCACCGATAAAGTCCGCAACGAAACGGTTGATTGGCTCATCGTAAATATCTACTGGTGTTCCTGATTGAACGATTTCTCCTTTACTCATAACGAAGATTTCATCACTCATCGCCAACGCTTCTTCTTGGTCATGCGTTACGAAGATAAATGTGATTCCTAAACGTTGTTGCAATTCACGAAGTTCGTATTGCATGTCTGTACGAAGTTTTAAGTCTAATGCTGACAATGGTTCATCAAGTAATAGCACTTCTGGTTCATTGACAAGCGCGCGGGCGATGGCCACACGTTGTTGTTGTCCACCAGACATTTGTGAGATTTCACGGTTTTCGTAGCCTGATAATTGCACCATTTTTAAAGCGTCTGCCACTTTTTCTTTAATGATGTTTTCTGGAGTTTTCTTTAAGCGTAATCCAAACGCGATATTTTCGAATACGTTCATATGTGGGAATAATGCGTAGTCTTGGAAAACAGTGTTCACTTTACGTTTGTTCGGTGGAAGGTTAGTAACGTCTGCCCCGTTTAAAGTCACTTTTCCGTTTGATACATCTGTAAATCCAGCAATGATACGCAAGATTGTTGTTTTACCGCATCCCGAAGGCCCTAGTAATGTATAGAATTTTCCTTTTTCGATTTCGAAGTTAATATTTTTTAATACATGAGTGTCCTCATAAAATTTGTTCACATTCTCAAATGAGATAATTGTGTTGTTTGACATTGCTAGCACCTAACTTTCTTAATTATAAATATGAATCTGTCGCCACGACTAAAACTTTCGATGTTGTCTTACCGGCGTTGCTAATTTGGTGTTTGGCTTTCGCCTCAAAATAGAAGGACTCTCCTTTGGAAACTACTTCAACTTGTTTACCGACTTTGACCTGAATAGAACCTTCGAGCACATACCCAAATGTTTCCGCAAGTGACGGTTGGAACGTCTTGTACGCTCCCCCAACGGCAAACTCTAGAATTACGGGTTCCATCTCATGCTCGTTCGAGTCTGGATTGAGCCACGTGACCGTCGTTTGGTGCTTGGAGTCTTCCATCATCGTCATATCCTCTTCGCGGTAAATCGTGAGCGCCTCTTCTGGCCCCTCATCGAAAAAGTCCGCTGCAGGGCATCCCAACACTTCAAGAATATCAAAGAACGTATCCATTGATGGCGAGCTCAAATCATTCTCTAATTGCGAGATATATCCCTTTGACAAATCTGTTCTCTCTGCTAACTCTTCTTGCGTTAAACCCTTTTGAATACGGAGGGCACGCAATTGATGACCGATTTCCATTGTCTTCTCCTTTTAAACTAATTGTTTACTAACACAAAGACCATTATACATTAAGTTTAGTAATAGTCAACAAAATAACCTCAAAAAATCGGACTTTTTTGAAAGTTTATTTTTCTGCATGATAGTGCGGTTTTGTGCTTATTTTTCCTCGTGAAAAAGCTGAAATTATCATATATGATAATTATCTTTTATGATAAATTTGCATCGTTTAACAAATCAAAATTAACTTATAAGTTAATTTTGAGTAAACAAAAACAGGATTCGATATCGAATCCTGTTTTGGTGTCTGCATCTATTTGTTCGGAGTGGTTGGTTGCGTTTCTAACCGCGATGTCTCACATACTATGGAGTTGAACTCGACCTCACAGAAATGGCGTGCGTTTCCTGAAACATCCGCAGAACGTTGCACGTTCCTTCCGGTGTTCCAGTCCAACGTTCCATTTCTGAGCGTTCGGTCTCGTATCCTAGTGAGCAACCATCTCTTGTGCAATTTCCAACCCTGTCAAGTTTGATGGGTAGTATGTTGGCCAGTTGTCCATTTCTTCGAATAGTTTTTCTTGGCTTTCATTTCCCATAAAGATATGGAAGTGTCCTGTTTTTACTGGAGCGATATTGTGATCGCTGAATTGAACGTATTTAGGAGCGCCTTCTACTGGGTTCACAGCTTCAAACAAGAAGCGGACGCCGCGGTTTCCTTTTTTGTAAGTTAGAATTTTGTATCCTACATATTTGTATTCCGCTTTAGCTGTTGTTCCATCTTCTTTTTGGAACTCCATTGTTGTATCCGTGATATTGATATTTTTAATATCTGTTTTATATCCTGTTGTGTAGTATGCTTTGTACTCTTCTTTTGTCATCTTTTTGCCGAGTTTTGCTTTGTAGTCAAAGACTGGATCAAGAGTGCCATCTACTAAGTAAGGATATACCGATTGCCATTCGCCAGCGTAATCAGACAATGTGCGGTCTTTTACAGCACTGTCCTCGAAGTAGCCTTTTGAAACTGTCTTCTCGTCTTCTGCGTGTTCTGGTTGGATATCTTTTCCTGGTTGGTCTGTTGTTTTCTTCAACGCTTCAAGGTTTTCGCGCATTACTGAAATGTAGTCTTCGCCTTTATCCATTTCCTCTTTTGTTAAAGATTCGATTGGATTTAAAACGGCTAACTCAACGCCTGCTTCTTCCGCTAACGTTTTCGCGATTTTCTCCGAAGCATTTTCTTCAAAGTAAATAATCTTAATGTCGTTTTCTTTCACGTATTTTGTTAATTCTGCTAAACGTGCAGCACTTGGTTCAGCTTCAGGTGAAATTCCAGTGATTCCCACTTGGTTTAAGCCGTAGTCCAATGCTAAATAGTGGAACGCAGTATGTTGTGTTACAAAGTTCTTTTGTTTGGCATCTTTAAATGCATTTGTGTAGTCATTATGCAACGCTGTTAATTTTTCGATGTAGGCTTTAGCATTTTTCTCGAAAGCTTCTTTACGCTCAGGGAAAGCTTCCGCTAGCTGCTTAGTAATGTTTTGAACCATTTGAATCGCGCGCTCTGGTGATAACCATACGTGTGGATCATATTCATGGCTGTGGCCTTCGCCATCGTGGTCATGGTCGTGTTCTTCCTCTTCTCCACCAGGAAGAAGTACCATATCTTTAGTTGCGCTGATTGCTTTGACTTTGCTATCAGATTCGATAGTCTTAAGAACTGCAGGAATCCATGTTTCCATATACTCGCTATCATAAACAAGCGCATCTGCTTCGCTCATTTTTGCGATTTCTTTTGCAGAAGGTTCGTAGTCATGTGGCTCTGTTCCAGCACCGATGACAAGCGTTACGTCCCCTTCATCCCCTACAATGTTTCTTGTAAAATCATAAATCGGAAAGAAGGTCGTTGAAATTTTTAGCTTTCCTGATTGTGTTTTGCTGTTTGAATTACTTGGCGCACATCCAACGGCAACCAGTACAAACATCAATAATAATCCAATAAATGTCGTTTTTTTCATGAT
>CAJZJY010000029.1 GCA_916050055.1 uncultured Streptococcus sp. | reverse complement strand
ATTCATGAAATGGGATTTGATGATTACTTCCTTATCGTTTGGGATATTATGCGTCATGCGCGTGAACAAGGTATTCAAACAGGTGCTGGTCGTGGGTCTGCAGCGGGTTCTCTCGTTGCGTACCTCTTGCATATTACAGGCGTAGATCCGATTCGTTATAACTTGCTATTTGAGCGTTTCTTAAACCGTGAGCGCTATACGATGCCCGATATTGACTTGGATTTCCCGGATGATAAGCGTGAAGATATTTTAGCCTATATCGTGTCGAAATATGGCAATCAAAATGTAGCGCAAATCGTGACATTTGGTACGCTTGGGGCGAAACAAGTGATTCGTGATGTATGTAAAGTCTTTGGCGAAAACATCATTACGGTTCAGAAGTTTTCAAATAATATCGCTCAAGGGAAAGTAACGCTAGAGCAAACCTATAAAGAAAATAAGGCGTTTAGAGAACATGTAGAAAGTAGTGAACGTAATCGTAAGCTCTATCAAGTGGCGAAATCTCTTGAAGGACTTCCACGTCATTCATCTGTCCATGCGGCCGGAGTCGTGTTATCACAAGACGTGTTGACAAAGACCGTTCCTTTAATGAAACGAGATAAAGGATATTCGACGTCTCTACAAGAATCCGATTGGATGCTTACGCAATATGCGATGCAAGCTGTTGAAAAAGTCGGACTTCTAAAAATGGACTTGCTAGGGTTAAGTAACCTGACATTACTTCATAAGGCGATTCAACAAACGCAAAAGATTACGAAAAAAGCAATAGAGATTACGAAGATTCCTTTAGACGATGCGCGAACGTTTGAACTCTTCCAAAAGGCACAAACGAATGGCATCTTCCAATTCGAGTCAGACGGGATTCGTCGTGTCTTGAAGGACATGAAGCCGACAGCTTTTGAAGATTTAGTAGCAGTTCTTGCACTTTATCGTCCAGGACCAATGGAGCAAATTTCACACTTTATTAATCGTAAAAAGGGAACTGAAATTGTTCAGTATCCTCATGCATCTCTTCAAAAGATTCTTGAACCAACATATGGTATCTTGGTCTACCAAGAACAAATTATGCAAGCCGCTAGTGAAATGGCTGGATTCTCACTTGGAGAGGCAGATATTTTACGTCGTGCGATCGGTAAGAAGAATAGTGATGCGATTGCTGCGCAAAAAGAGAAGTTTGTTCAAGGAGCACTTGCAAAAGGGTATAAACAAGAAGATGCCGAGACGGTATATGACTATATTGAAAAGTTTGCCAACTATGGATTTAACAAATCTCACGCGGTGGCTTATGCGATGTTGTCTTATCAATTAGCGTACTTAAAGGCAAATTATCCAACGGCATTCTTTACGGCATTGTTCCAAAATGCGAGTGCGAAGTCAGCGAAGTTACAAGATTATCTGGTTGAAGCGCGTCAGTTAGGAATCAAGATTCTACCGCCAAGTATCAACCGTAGTTTTGCAGACTTTGTGGCAGACGATAGTGGCGTCATTGTTGGGCTCAATAACATCAAAGGGATTCGACGAGACTTTGTGGAAAGTATCGTGAAGAACCGTTATGAGTATGGTCCGTTCAAAGGATTCCAAGACTTTGCGTATCGCATGGGTAGTCAATATACGAAAGAACCACTCTTAATGGCATTGATTAATGCTGGGGCCTTTGATGAATTTGGTGAAACAAGAGCAACTCTGAAGGCGAACGTCGATGCTGTTGTCAAAAGCGTGAAGTTCCATGGATTGAATTTATCGCTGGAAGATGACTTAGAGGTGGCATTCACACATGTGGAAGAAGAACCACTCTTGCAACGAATTGAAGAAGAAATCGAAGTACTTGGATTTTCAGTTTCTCCGCATCCTTCCTCTAAATACGACTCTCTTGTAAAGAGTGGATGGATTACTCCGATTCAAACCGTCTTTGAAGAAGGATATATGAGGTTTGTCGGCATGATTGTGGACATTCGTAAAATCTCTACTCGTAAAGGAGAGCAGATGGCGTATGTCACACTTCAAGATGCGTCTGGAATGATGGATGTTGTCGTCTTTCCGTCTACGCTTGCCGAAGTCTATCAACACCTTCAACAAAACACGATGGTTCTAGCGGAAGGTCGTGTGAAGAGAGGACAAAAAGGTCAATGGCAACTGCAGTTAAACCGCATGTATCCGATGAGTTTTGCCGATAAGCTACTTGAAGATTCAGCTAAAAGATTGCAAATCGCAATTCGTCCGGAAAAACATACGCCTGAAGTGTATGCTGAGATTAAGCAGTTGGTGACTAAATATAAAGGGGTGACACCTGTTGAATTATTCCTCGTGAATAGTAAAACGCTTGTAAAGAATTCTTTTGCAAACGGTGTAAACCTTGAGTCGAAGCTAATCCCTAGTCTTATTGACATTTTAGATAAAGAATGTATAAAAATTGTAAATTGAAAAAGTTTATGAAAATGAAAGACATTTGTAAAAAAAAGTGATAAAATGAGAACAAATGGGCTTGTTCCAGTAAAAATAAATCTAAGAGGTGAATCTTTGTGAAACGCATTGCTGTTTTAACAAGTGGAGGAGATGCTCCAGGAATGAATGCCGCTGTACGTGCGATTGTACGTAAGGGTATTTATGAAGGCTTTGAAGTCTACGGGATTAACTATGGATATGCCGGTTTAGTAGCTGGTGATATTCGTAAATTAAACCCATCAGACGTGAGCGATATGATTGGTCGTGGGGGTACATTCTTGTATTCTGCACGTTATCCTGAATTCGCAAATCGCGAAGGGCAAGAAAAGGGTATCGAACAATTAAAGAAATTCGGAATTGAAGGGCTTGTTGTTATCGGTGGTGACGGAAGCTATCAAGGTGCCGTTGCTTTAACAAAACTTGGTTTCCCAACAGTTGGGGTTCCAGGAACAATCGATAATGATATTCCAGGTACGGAATATACAATTGGTTTTGATACTGCAATCAATACTGTATTAGAAGCGCTAGACCGTCTTCGTGATACTGCGACATCACACGTTCGTACGTTTATCGTAGAAGTTATGGGTCGTCGTGCTGGAGACATTGCACTTTGGACAGGGGTTGCCAGTGGTTCAGAACAAATTTTGATTCCAGAACAAGATTTCGATTTAGAAACTGTCGCTAAAGAAATCAAACAAGGCCGCTTGAACGGTAAGAAACATACTTTAATTGTTCTTGCTGAAGGCGTAATGTCTGGTGACGAACTTGCTAAGAAGTTACGTGAATACGATAGTGATTTCCACACTCGTGTTACAGTACTCGGACACGTACAACGTGGTGGGGCTCCAAGTGCTCGTGACCGTGTTCTTGCAAGCCGTATGGGTGCTAAAGCAATCGATTTATTAAAAGAAGATATCGGTGGCGTGTGCGTCGGTGTTAAAGCTGAAGAAATTATCTACAGCGATATCGTTGAAACATTAGCAAACGGCAAACATTTACCTAACTTAGAGTTGTATCAACTAAATAAAGAAATTTCATTCTAGAACTAAAGGAGTCAACAAAAAATGAAAAGAACTAAAATCGTATGTACTATTGGACCTGCTAGTGAAGCACCAGAAAAATTAGCAGCGTTAGCAGAAGCAGGGATGAACGTTGCACGTTTAAACTTCTCACATGGTGACCATGAAGAACATTTAGCACGTATCAACACAATCAAAAAAATTCGTAAAGAAACAGGACGCGTTATCGCGATTCTTTTAGATACAAAAGGACCAGAAATCCGTACACATGATATGGAAAATGGTGCGATTGAATTCCACACTGGTGATGTTGTTCGTATTTCAATGACTGAAGTTTTAGGAACAAAAGAAAAATTCTCTATTACTTACCCAGAATTAATCAACGATGTTAAACCTGGATCAATTATCTTAGTAGATGATGGTTTAGTAGGTTTAGCGGTTACTGAAGTAGACCACGCAAATGGCGAAATCGTCTGCGTAGTAAACAACAGTGGTGTTGTTAAAAACAAAAAAGGAATTAACGTTCCTGGCGTTAAAACAAAATTACCTGGTATCACTGAAAAAGACCGTGCAGATATTATCTTCGGTATTGAAAATGATATCGACTTCATCGCAGCAAGTTTCGTTCGTCGTGCTTCAGACGTTCAAGAAATCCGCGATTTATTAAAAGAACATAACGCAACTCACATCCAAATTATTCCAAAAATCGAAAACCAAGAAGGTATCGACAACATTGACGAAATCTTAGCGTTATCTGATGGTTTAATGGTTGCTCGTGGAGACATGGGTGTTGAAATCGCTGCGGAAGAAGTTCCAATCGTTCAAAAAATGTTAATCAAGAAATGTAACACATTAGGTAAACCAGTTATTACTGCTACTCAAATGTTAGATTCAATGCAACGTAACCCACGTCCTACACGTGCGGAAGTTGGTGACGTAGCGAACGCTATCTTCGATGGTACAGATGCAGTTATGTTATCTGGTGAATCTGCAGCAGGGGATTACCCAGTTGAAGCTGTTCGTACAATGGCTAACATCTGTGTTCGTACAGAACAAGAAATCCGTGTACGTGACAAATTCAAATTAAAAGCATTCGATGAAACTGATGTAGCAGAAGCTATTGGTCGTTCAGTAGCTCATACAGCTAAAAACTTAAAAGTGAAAACAATCGTTGCTGCAACTGAATCAGGACATACTCCAAAAATGATTTCTAAATTCCGTCCTGACGCAACAATCTTAGGTGTGACTTCTTCTGAACGTCAACAACGTGCATTGGCGTTAATCTGGGGTGTAAAACCAGTAATCGTTGAACGTGCTAAGTCTACAGATGAAATGTTCGAAATCTGTATGCAAGCAGTTCGTGACAACCACAATGTCAAAGAAGGCGATTTAGTAATCATCACAGCTGGTGTACCTTTAGGAATTAAAGGAACAACAAACATGATGAAAGTTGCTCGCGTATAATTGATTTAAATCATGATAAAAAGCTTGAACAAACTGTAAAAAGTTGTTCAAGCTTTTTTTGTGATGTGAAGGCATTTGATAAAATAAAGAGAAATCGTTAGAAATACAAGGAGTTAAATGGCTGTAAGCCCTATTTTGTGGTAAAATAAAAGGACAAATGTAGAAGAAGGAGGTTTGTTATGACAAGTGAATTATCGACCGTTGTTCAAGCCATTATCACGGATGAAAATGAAAAGTACTTTTTCGTTCAAAAGAGTGGAGAAACATTCCGTCTAAAAAAAGATGACACTACAGAATCGCTTAAAATTGGTGATGTAGTAACGGGATTCTTATATGAGAATTCTTCCCGTAAAAAAGTTTTTACGCTCAACATTCCTGAAGTAACAAATGAAAGTTATGGATGGGCAAGCGTGACACAAGTCAGAAAAGACTTAGGCGTATTCGTGGATATTGGTTTAGAAGATAAAGATATGGTAGTTTCATTGGATGAACTTCCAAGTATGAAAGAGTTATGGCCAAAGAAAAATAATCGTTTATATGTGACGTTGATTAAAGACAAAAAAGATCGCACATGGGCAACGATGGGAGACGGACAAGCATTAAATGAGAAAGTGATTCGTGGTCATAAAGGTCAACTCAATAAAGACCTAACTGGAACGGTAACACAAGTAAGACTCGTAGGAACAACTATCATCACACCAGAAGGCTATAAGTTATTTTTACATCCTTCGGAACGCTTATATGAACCAACACTTGGTGAAGAAATTACTGTTCGTGTCATTGGTCTACGTCCTGACGGGGTACTGAATGTTTCGATGCGTCCACGCGCTCACGAAGCGATTGGGGACGATGCAGAGATGATTGTGGCGATGCTGAAAAATCGTCCAACACATACACTGCCTTATTGGGATAAAACAGATCCAAAGACCATTAAAGAGATTTTCGGAATTAGTAAAGGGCAATTTAAACGTGCCATTGGAAATTTATTAAAGGCAAAACGAATTACACAAGAGGAAGGATTTATCCATCTGATTGAAGAATAATGAGTGGAGGCGAGTCGCTTGTCATCTATTTCTATTGAAGGGATTCAAAAGAAATTACAAGAAGAAGGCTTTAAACTGACCCTGCAAAGACAGGCAACAGTAGAAATCCTTCTAGAACATCTGAATGAACTCCTGACGGCTGAAGAAATTTACATGTATGTGAAGCAGAAGTATCCAGATATTGGATTAGCTACTGTGTATCGAACATTAGAAATTCTAACCGACTTAGGAATCATTTCTAGAAATCTGTTTGATGATGGCATTGGTCGTTATCATCTAAAACAAACGGTTAATCGTCATTTTGCGCATCATCTATTATGTGTGAAATGCGGTCAAATCGAAGAAGTTGAAGAGGATTTACTAGTTGATGTCGAACAGAAAGTACTAGAGCAATTCCAGTTCCAAGTACTGGATCATCGTCTAACTTTCCATGGGATTTGTAAAAATTGCCAGCAAAAGGAAGGGTAGAAGATGAAAGAAATACACTATTTCTTAGATAGTATTGCCGTTCAAGGGCTATCCGATAATACCGTTGCAAGCTATAAGCGGGACTTGGAGAAGTTTTCCAAGTTTCTGGAAGAACAAAAGGTGACACGTTTGCAAGATGTGGACCATACAACGATGGTGCTCTTTCTTCAAAAGCTAAAGAAAGATGAGTATGCCGTTAGTTCAACGAGTCGCATGATTAGTTGTTTGAAGAAGTTCTTTCAGTTTCTCGTGCAAGAGCGAATGATTGAACGAGACCCGACGCAACAAATTCATCCCCCTAAACCGAAGAAGCAATTGCCAAAAGCGCTCAGTATCGACGAAGTGAACAGGTTGCTGGAGGTGCCAGACACATCAACGGTTTTAGGACTAAGGGATAAGGCCATGCTGGAACTCTTATATGCAACAGGGATGCGGGTGAGTGAACTGATTAGCATTGAACTCAGTGATTTGCATCTAGAGCTTGGATTTCTACAAACGATTGGGAAAGGAAACAAGCAACGCATTATTCCAATCGGTCAAGAAGCAACCAATTGGATTCAAAACTATTTGGAATATGCCCGTCCTGCCTTAGAAGATGAGAAGAAGTTATCAAATGTCTTGTTCTTAAATCATCGTGGAGGACCGTTTACACGTCAAGGCTTCTGGAAGAACTTGAAGAAAATTGTTCAGACGGCGATGATTACAAAGGAAGTGAGCCCACATACGTTGCGCCATTCCTTTGCAACACATATTTTAGAAGCGGGTGCCGATCTTCGAATCGTGCAGGAATTACTAGGGCACTCAGATATTAGTACGACACAAATTTATACACATATTACAAATGAACGAATGAAGGAAATTTACAAACAAGCACATCCGCGTTCGTAATATTTAGAAAATGGAGATGAAATTGATGAAATTTAAAAGAATACATGTCATTGTAATGGACTCTGTAGGGATTGGAGAAGCACCAGATGCTGCAAAATTTGATGATGCAGATTCACATACTCTAGGTCATATTTCAGAAACTGTGGGCTTAAATGTACCAAATATGCAACGTTATGGTTTAGGAAATATCGCTCCTTTAAAAACTGTACCACCAGTAGAACATCCTGAAGGAAGCTATACTAAATTAGAAGAAGTTTCTGTTGGTAAAGATACAATGACAGGTCACTGGGAATTAATGGGATTAAATATTAAAACTCCTTTCCGTGTATTCCCAGATGGGTTCCCACAAGAATTATTAGACCGTATTTCTGAATTCTCAGGAAGAGGAATCGTATGTAACTTACCATATAGTGGTACAGCTGTTATTGATGACTACGGTAAACACCAAATAGAAACAGGCGATTTAATCGTTTATACCTCTGCAGACCCTGTAATGCAAATTGCAGCGCATGAAGAGATTATTCCACTTGAAGAGTTATACCGTATTTGCGAATACGCTCGTGAAATTACAAAAGACGATCCATACATGATTGGTCGTATTATCGCACGTCCTTATGTGGGGGAACCAGGCAACTTCCAAAGAACTTCAAACCGTCATGACTATGCCTTAAGTCCATTTGGCGAAACAACATTAGACTTCTTGAAGAAAGATGGATTTGATGTGATTGCAATCGGTAAAATTAACGACATCTTCAACGGACAAGGGATTACTGAATTCGTTCGTACAAAAGACAATATGGATGGCGTAGATAAACTAGTAGAAGTATTGAAGAAAGACTTCACTGGTATGAGCTTCTTAAACTTAGTAGACTTCGATGCGGTTTATGGTCACCGTCGTAATACGAAAGGATACGGCGAAGCATTAGAAGCGTTTGATGCTCGTATCCCAGAAATCGTAGAAAATATGCAAGAAGATGATTTATTAATTATTACTGCTGACCACGGAAATGACCCAACATTCAAAGGGACAGACCACACTCGTGAGTACATTCCAGTGTTAGCAATTAGCAAATCATTGAAACACCCAACACACTTACCACAAGGACACTTCAGCGATATCGCAGAAACTATCAGCGAAAACTTTGGAGTTGCGTCAACTGGTAACGGAACAAGCTTCTTAAAAGAATTAAACTAATACAGAAAGAGGGAACAACATGAGCAAATACGAACAATTAGTTGAAACAAAAACGTTTTTACAAGAAAAAGGCATTGGTCATATTGATTTCGGAATGATTTTAGGTTCAGGTCTTGGGGAACTTGCTGGAGAAGTAAAGAACCCATTAATCTTTGACTATAAAGATATTCCAAACTTCCCAGTGTCAACAGTAGTCGGTCATGCTGGCCGTCTTGTATATGGTGAATTAGAAGGGAAATTTGTTCTAATCATGGACGGACGTTTCCACTACTATGAAGGTTACGATATGGAAACAGTAACGTTCCCAATTCGTTTAATGAAACTATTAGACGTTGAAACGATTATCGTTACAAACTCTGCAGGTGGTGCAAACCCAACATTTGAACCAGGAGACTTAATGATTATTACAGATCAAATCAACTACACTGGTACAAACCCATTAATCGGACCAAATGACGACCGTTTTGGACCTCGTTTCCCTGATATGAGCCACGCGTACCACGAATACGGACAAGAAGTGGTTCGTAAAGCAGCGAAAGAATTAAATATCAATATTAGAGAAGGAGTATACATGGGATACTCTGGACCAACTTATGAAACACCAGCAGAAATTCGCTTCACGCAAGCTGTAGGCGGGGATGCTGTGGGAATGTCAACAGTTCCTGAAGTGATTGTAGCAAACCATGCTGGAATTAAAGTGATTGGTATTTCATGTATCACAAACTTAGCTGCAGGAATGCAAGCAAACTTAAACCACGAAGAAGTGGTAGAAACAACACAACGCGTTAAAGAAGTGTTCAAATCATTGGTTCGTAAAGTTCTTGTTTTATATTAAGAAACGAACCTCGAGGAGGAATGAATTTGTTAGTACCTTATTCAGCAACGAATAAAAAAATTGCAATGGGATTGCTTTCGTATATCCCAGAATTCAAGGACTTTAAACGATTGCAAGAGGAAATTGAAGAAATCGCGACAAATCCATCCATCAAATGCTGGCTCTGGAAAGAGTCAGAAAGCGATAATTTTATCGGATTGATTGGCGGAGAAAGTACAACAGACACAATTGTGATTAAATACTTATCGATTTCACCTTCGTTTCGTGGGGAAAATAAAACATTCCAAATGTTAGAAGACTTAACAAAGATGGAAGATAAAGTATTAAGCGGAACGATTGAAACAAGCGTCATTCTCGCAAAATGGAATAAACATCGTGTAAGTGAGGGACCATGGAAGATTTAACGATTAAAGTAGCTGAATACGAAGGACCGATGGACGTCCTCTTGCATCTGATTCGTGAGATGAAAATTGATATTTACGATATTCCGATGAATGAGTTAACAAAGCAGTATTTGAACTTTATACATTCGATGAAAACATTGGAATTGGAAGTGGCAGCTGAATATTTAGTAATGGCGTCAACCTTATTAGAAATTAAAGCGAGAATGCTTCTTCCAAAACCAAAGATAGAAGAGTTGGATGAAGACGGGGAACCAATTGTAGAAGATCCTCGTGATCAACTGGTGCAACAACTATTGGAATATCAGCAAATTAAAGAAAATGCAAAAAAACTTGAGGAGCTCTCTTTCCTAAGGGGATTACACTTCGGGAAAGAAGCGAGTGACTTGTCTTCCATGCAAGAGATTATCCCTTTGGAAGAAGGAGAAGTGACAACTCAAGATTTATGGAATGCGTTAAAAAAATTAGCGCGTAAGAATATTGCAAAAATGCCGCTTAAGGCGAATATTCAACATGAAACGCATACGGTTGAAGAATTAATGGATTCGATTATTTCAAAAATTGAGCATACAGATAAAAAACAAGTTCCTTTTGAAGAATGTTTCCCAGCTTTCAATCGACATGCGATTACAACGACATTTTTAGCGATGTTACAGCTTGTTCGGGAACATCGTGTACGTTTTATTCAAAGTTCTCCGTATGAGGATATTTTGATTGAGAAAAGACAAGAAAAGGAGAAAGAGAGTGACTAATTATATTTCAGTACTAGAAGGCTTACTATTTGTTGCTGGAGATGATGGAATTTCATTAGAAGAAGCAAGCTATATTTTAGAACTCGAAAGAAGTGCAGTTCGTCAGTTATTAGACGAATTAAAGAAACGCTTAGAAGATGAAAATAGTGGATTAGAGCTTCTTTTAACGGCTTCTCATTATAAACTTGTGACAAAAGCAAGTTTA
>CAJZJY010000028.1 GCA_916050055.1 uncultured Streptococcus sp. | reverse complement strand
TTTCTTAACTTTTCAGTTGATTTTTTCTTAGAAAAGCGCTATTATACAAATAATCTTTTGCTCTGTAATTGATTTTGCACGGCAATTGATGTTCGACTAACGTTAACTTTCGCAGTGTTTACACCGAAGGCTAGCGTTCTTTTTTTGCGCAAAATTTAGACACTTTGTGATAAAAGAGAAGTATAGTACAATAGATAGGAAGAAAGAGAGGAGGTTTTTGATGGATACAGCAGTCTTAAAACAGAAAATTATCACTAAAAGTAAAGAGCTTGGCATCGATAAGATTGGTTTTGCTTCTGCCGAGCCGTTTACGCACTTAGAAGAGAGTATGCGCCGTTCCAAAGAACTCGGCCATACGACAGGATTTGAGCATCCAGTGCTAGAAGAGCGTATTTATCCTGAGAAAATCTTCGACACTCCAAAAACGATTATTTCCATTGCGCTGGCGTATCCGACACTTCCAAAGAATAAGCCGGAACGTGTGAAGGGAGAGCGTCGCGGGGCCTTTGCGCGGGCTTCGTGGGGGGAGGATTATCACTTTATTCTCTCAAGACGCATGGAAGCACTGATTAACTACATCAAAGAGGAAGTTCAAGACGAAGATTCCAGATTTAAGCCGATGGTCGACACCGGCGAATTAATCGATGTCCGAGTGGCCGAGCGTGCAGGAATTGGCTTTGTCGGCAAGAATGGACTTCTCATTACGAAGGAATTTGGCTCGTATGTCTACTTAGGCGAGCTGATTACGAATATCGAGTTCCCCACCGATGAAATGGTGGACTACGGGTGCGGCGATTGTACGCGCTGTGTGGATTTCTGTCCAACCAGTGCGCTCCTTGGCGATGGGCGTATGAATGCCATGCGCTGCTTGTCGTATCAGACGCAGACAAAGGGCTTTATGCCACAAGAGTTTCGTAAAAAAATCGGGCATATGATTTACGGCTGTGACATTTGCCAGCAGGTGTGTCCGTATAATAAGGGAAAAGATTTCCACTTGCATCCTGAAATGGAGCCATCCGTTGAGGAGACGCATCCGCTATTGAAGCCGCTCGTGACGATTTCGAACAAGGAATTCAAGGAGCGCTTTGGCAAAATGGCAGGATCGTGGCGTGGAAAGAAGCCGTTGCAACGAAATGCGATTATCGCCCTGGCTAACTACCGCGATAAAACAGCGGTGCCACTGCTGCTTCGTGTCATGAAAGAAGATATGCGTCCTGTGATGAAGGGGACCGCTGCATGGGCCGTTGCAGAAATCGTGAATGAGTCGAATGAAGAGATGATTCATTATTTTAACGAGCAAAAAGCGGCCGCAACGAAGAAACTCGAATCGCTCGAAAATCCGTCGAAGGAAGACATCGAGTTAATTGAAGAATTAGACAAAGCAATTGTAGTCTTACAAGAAAAATATAGAGAAGAGGCAACCAAATGACGGTGAATCATATCGTATTATTTGAACCACAAATCCCAGCCAATACTGGGAATATCGCAAGAACCTGTGCAGCGACGAATTCGCCACTGCACCTGATTGAACCGCTTGGATTCTCGACAGATGACAAACACTTAAAACGCGCGGGGCTTGATTATTGGCATGATGTCGATATTACGTATCACAAATCCCTTGAAGCGTTCCTGGAATATCTAGGAGAACGTCCATTATATTTAATTACGAAATTCGCCAACCATACGTATGATGAGGTGGATTTAGCCCGTGATGAGGAGCAATTCTTCATGTTCGGGAAAGAAACAACGGGTCTTCCTGAAGAGTTTATGCGCGAAAACGAAGAAAAATGCTTGCGTCTTCCAATGAATGATACGCATGTACGTTCATTGAATTTATCGAATACGGCAGCGATTGTCGTGTACGAAGCGCTTCGCCAACAACGTTTTGCAGGGCTTGAACTCGTGCACACGTATGACCATGATAAATTGAAGTAGGTGACAGGGATGAATCAAAACTTATATCAATGTATTGTGTACGCCATTTGTGCGATTGCCTTTGTGATTTTAGCGTTCGTTTCGAAGCCTCTCTATGGCATCTGCGCGGCATTATTTGCCATTTCGTCAGTGGTCAATGGGATTCGTTATTTCAAAGAGAAGTAAAATTGCAAAATCGCGCTAGTTATGATACAGTGGATGACAGTTAAATAGCAAAATTGATGAAAAAGAGAGTAGTTTTTAACCGAATGTATTAGCGAGTTGGAAGGGTGAAAGCCAACCATTCATTAAAAATGAACCGCACTTTTGAAATGATTATTTGAAATGTAGGATAATCCGGATTCGCCGTTACCGAGTAAAGTGGCTCAATTTGAGCAAGCAGAGTGGTACCACGGGAATTCTCGTCTCTATATGACTGTCGTCGTATAGGGATTTTTTTGTGCAAATGGATATTCGAGTATAAAAACCAAAGAAAAGGAGAACAAAGATGAATTACAAGAAAATTGTTGCAGAACAAATCGCAAAAACAGTCGGCGAGCATTTAAGTGTTGATGAAATCGTATCAATGATTGAAGTGCCTAAATACGCGAACCAAGGGGACCTCGCTTTCCCTGCATTTACACTTGCAAAAGTATTACGTAAAGCACCACAAGCTATCGCGACAGAAATCGTGGAAGCTGTAAGTGATAAGCACATCGAACGCGCAGAGGCAATGGGACCATACGCGAACTTCTTCTTAGAACGTAGCGCTTTTGCCGATGAAGTATTAAAAGAAGTCTTAGAACTTGGCGCGCATTACGGTGACTGGGATTACGGTCAAGGACGTAAAGTCGTGATTGATATGTCTTCACCAAATATCGCAAAACCAATGTCAATGGGACATTTACGTTCAACAGTAATCGGGAACGCGATTGCGAACCTTGAGAAAAAAGTAGGCTACGAGCCAATTCGTATCAACCACTTAGGAGACTGGGGAACACAATTCGGAAAATTGATCGAAGCGTACAAATTATGGGGAAGCGAAGAGCTTGTAAAAGCAGATCCAATCGCAGAACTGATTAAATTATACGTTCGTTTCCACGAAGAAGCAGAACTAGATCCAACGCTCGATGACAAAGGTCGTGCATGGTTCAAGAAACTAGAAGATGGAGACCCAGAAGCCGTTCGTTTATGGGAATGGTTCAGAAGCGAATCATTGAAAGAATTCAACCGCGTGTATGACTTACTCGGCGTGACTTTTGATTCATACAATGGTGAAGCATTCTATAATGACAAGATGGACGTTGTGGTCGATATGCTTGAAGACGCAAACTTACTAAAAGTGGATAACGGCGCTACCATCGTAGACCTTGAGAAATATGATTTACCACCAGCGTTAATTAAAAAATCAGACGGCGCAACATTATACATGACACGTGACTTAGCAGCAGCAAACTACCGTAAGAATACTTACGATTTTGCAAAATGTATTTACGTGGTAGGGATGGAACAATCAAACCACTTCAAACAATTAAAAGCAGTCTTAAACGAATTAAACTTACCTTGGTCTGAAGATATCGTGCATATTCCATTCGGACTAATTACATTGAACGGTAAGAAATTATCGACACGTAAAGGAAAAATCATCCTTCTTGAAGGCGTGTTAAAAGAAGCGACAGAACTTGCTTTGAAACAAATCGAAGCAAAAAATCCATCGCTTGAAAACAAAGAAGCTGTAGCACACGCTGTTGGGGTGGGTGCGGTGATTTTCCACGACTTGAAGAACGACCGTACAAATAACTTCGACTTTGCGCTTGAAGAAGTCGTACAATTCGAAGGAGAAACAGGGCCATACGTACAATATACGCATGCTCGTGCGATGAGTATTTTACGTAAAGCTAACCATACTGTCGATACAAAAGAGGCGTTCTCATTAACAGACGATGATGCGTGGGAAGTATTGAAACTCATCGAAAACTATCCAAACGTTGTCCGTTTTGCTGAAGAAAAATGCGAACCATCAGCGATTGCGAAATTCGTTATCAATTTAGCCCAAGCGTTCAACAAATATTACGCACATACAAAAGTACTTGTTGAAGATGAAGCTTTCAACAGCCGTATCGCTTTAGTACAAACAACAGCAAGCATCCTAAAACAAGGCCTAGAGCTTCTTGGCGTGGCTGCTCCAGATGAAATGTAGTCATTGACATCAAGTAGGATAAGCCGTATACTAAATGCACATATAGAAGCGATGAACAAGCGCAGTAGTGGTTGTCCACGGGAGAAAGAAGAGAATTGTCGGTTGGTGCAAGACAATCCCCCACATCCGCGAAGTACACTTGGGAGCAATCCGTTAGGACGTCTCATCCGCGATAAGGATGCTCGAGTGGATGATGCCTGGCATCGTCAACAAGGGTGGTAACACGGTGAAAATCGTCCCTAATAGTCTTTTTGGCTATTAGGGATTTTTTTATTTACAAGAAAGAAGGGAAGAAACAAGATGAACATTATCGATGATTTAGAATGGCGCGGCGCCATCAACCAAATGACAGATGAAGAAGGCTTACGTGCCTTAACAAGCGAAAAGGCTGTATCGCTTTACTGTGGGGTAGACCCAACTGGAGACAGCATGCACATTGGACACTTAATTCCATTTATGATTCTTCGTCGTTTCCAATTAGCAGGACATAAACCAGTAATTTTAATTGGTGGAGCAACAGGTTCTATCGGAGATCCAAGTGGTCGTACAAGCGAACGTGTGCTTCAATCAATGGAACAAGTTCAACACAATGTAGAAAAATTAACAGCGCAAATGAAGAAATTGTTCTTCACAACAGATGAAGACCAAGCAACATTGCGCCTTGTAAACAACTACGATTGGACACAAGATTTATCATTACTAGACTTCTTACGTGACTACGGGAAACATTTCAACTTAAATACAATGCTTGCTAAAGACGTGGTCGCAAGCCGTCTAGAAGTGGGGATTTCATTTACGGAATTCTCATACCAAATCCTACAATCAATGGACTTCTTGCATTTATTCAAGACGGAAGACGTGCAAGTCCAAATCGGTGGTGCGGACCAATGGGGAAACATCACTTCAGGACTTGAGTTAATCCGTAAAGTAGAAGGCGCGGAGTCTCGTGCGTACGGTTTAACAATTCCATTGATGTTAAAATCAGACGGTACAAAATTCGGAAAATCAGCTGGTGGCGCTGTATGGCTTGACCCTGAAAAGACAACTCCATACGAATTCTACCAATTCTGGTTAAACCAAGATGACCGTGACGTGATTAAATACATCAAGTACTTCACATTCCTAGAACGCGAAGAAATCGAAGCGCTCGAAGAAAAAGTGGCGACAGAACCACATAAACGTGAAGCCCAAATCCGCCTTGCAGAAGAAGTGACTCGCTTCGTTCACGGCGAAAAAGCCCTAGAAGACGCGAAGAAAATTACAAACGCGCTCTTCACAGGGAACGTACAACAATTAACAGCCGACGAAATCGAACAAGGTTTCAAAAACATGCCAACCTTCGAAAGTTCAAAAGAAAGCCAAAACCTAGCAACATGGCTTGTGGACCTTGGCATCGAACCATCAAGAAGACAATCACGTGAAGACATTCAAAACGGCGCGATTTCAATCAATGGTGAAAAAGTAACTGACCTCGAATTCGAATGGACGAAAGAACAATCCTTCGAAGAACGCTTCGTCATCGTCCGCCGCGGCAAGAAAAAATACTTCTTAGTGGTGTTGAAATAATAAATTAAGTGCAAGTACGGATGATTCTTGCGAATTCTTACGGGAGTAAGACAAAAGCTAAAAATGGACTCACAGTGTGAGTCCATTTTCTTTTAGTGGTTTCAAATCCTTCGCACTGTGAAGGATTTCCGCAAGGCTGATTAGGATTAAGCAAATCACGAGTGATGAAGCTTATGCCAATCAGCTATTGCGTATAACTCTTTAAGCTTCTCTTATTTTATGCACCCACGTTACTGTGATGATAAAATCCGCAGTATTCTTCAGAATCATCCTGTGCTTGTTATATATAAAGTCACTAAGAAAATTATTCTTAACTAATCTGACGATAACGAGCAGTTCACAAACTTGAAACTAAAAAAGTTTTTTAAATAGATTTTCAAAACCTCTATAAACGCCTACACAATCGTATTTCAAAAGCAAATGTAAAAAACACAATATGACATATACGTTATATTGCAAAATAACTTTTTGGCCAAAAGGCGGAATTTGTTGGCTCCCAAACTCAAGATTTAGTGAGCGCATTTCGAATGCAAAAGCCAGAATTTTCCCATTTAAACCTGCACCTGCTCAACCCCTAGAAGCTCAATCTGCTTTAACGCAGAATGTGCAGAGTTATTTTCAAGCGGAGAAAAAATAAGATTCCAAAGAGTAGGCGGATTTTATAATAACCGTAATGGGGGATAGGATTAAATGCGAAATAGTAGGAGTCTTATATCCTTCTAAAATAATTATAGATATAGATTTCAACGCAGTAGCTGATTGCTTTCAGCTTCATCACTCGTGATTTGCTTAAAGCTAATCAGCCTTGCGGGGGTAAGACTACAAAGCAAAATGGACTCACACTGTGAGTCCATTTTTAGCTTTTGTCTTACTCCCAAAGGTGAGAGACTTCGGCTAGAACCGGTCCCCCATTACAGTTATTATAAATAAATCCGCAAGGATTCTTTGGAATCAATTTATACTTTTTTCACGCTGAAAATCTCCAAAAATTCACATTTTACCCTGTAATATTTCACAAAAAATAACCATTTATGTATCAAAAAGGTCAGTCTTTCGGGTTATGTTACAGCTTTGTTACAAGGTATTATCAATTCGAAGAAAATCAACATCGGCCTAAAGTCCTATGGTATTATAGTACCAAGTTAAGTTTTATTAAAAGCCGTGACCGGCTACTTCGAATATATATTAGTGAGAAACATTGGAGGAAAATCACTTGAAGAAACGTTTATTAACAGTATTAGTAACAGGAACAGTATTATCATTAGGAGCTTTAGCGCCATCAGTTAACGCGCAAGATTTCGATTCAAAAATCGAAACAGTTAACTCATCAATCGCTAACATCAATGAGAAAAAATCAGCAGTTAATTCTACAATCGATACATTAGCGAAAGAATTATCTGATGTACAAACTAAAATTGATACAACTCAAGCTAAAAAAGCTGAAGTTCAAGAAGCAATTGAAACATTAAAAACTGAAATTGCTAAATTAGAAAAAGTAATCGCAGAACGTAACACACGTTTAGAAGAACAAGCTCGTTCAGTACAAACAAATGGTGCTCGTTCATACTTAGATTTCTTATTAAACGCTGAAAGCTTATCAGATGCGGTTAGCCGTATCGGTGTTGTAATGGATTTAATGGGTGCAAACCGTGAGTTAATGCAACAACAAGCTGAAGACAAAAAACAAGTAGAATCTAAAGAAGAAGCTCAACAAGAAAAATTAGCTGAACAAGAAGCAGCTGAAAAAGAATTAGCTTCATTACAAACAGAATTAAACGATACTTTCTCTAAAAACAAAGTATTATTAGCAAACCTTTCACAAGAAGAGGTAGCGGAAATCGCAAAACGTGATGGATTAGTTGCTGAAAAAGAAGCTTTCCAAAAACGTTTAGCTGAAGAAAAAGCAAAAGCAGAAGCAGAAGCAGCTCGTATTGCTGAAGCATCTCGTCAAGCATTAGCAGCACAAGCTTCACAATCACAAACAACTGCTACACAAACTTCATATGAAGCTCCTGCACCTGCAGCAGCTAGCACAGCTTCAACGAGTACAGCTTCAAGCTCTACTTCAACACCAGCTCCAGCAGCACAAACATCTAGCTACACTTACACAGCTGGCGGAGGTTTCCCAGCAGTTGACCCAAGTTTCCGTGCTTCACTTAACGGTGGATACTTCGGACAATGTACTTACTACGTATTTAACCGTATGGCACAAGTTGGTACACCAATCGGTCACAGCATGATGGGTAACGCGGCTGAATGGCCATCATACGCTCGTAGCTATGGATACTCAGTATCTCACTCACCATCAGCTGGTTCAGCAATCGTATTCCAACAAGGTTTAGCAGGTGCTGACCCAACTTACGGACACGTAGCTTTCGTAGAAGCAGTTAACGCAGATGGTTCATTATACATCTCTGAAATGAACGTACGTGGATTAAACGTAATCTCTTACCGTACAATCTCAGCAAGCGTTGCAGCTCAAGCAACATACATCCGTTTCTAATATGAAATGAAATGACCGTCTCCTGAAAGGGAGGCGGTTTTTGTTTGCACTTTTTAGGGAAGCGCCGCTTTAACAGGAATAGGTTGACACATTCCTTCGCTTTCCTAATGATAAAGAAAAAACGTAAGGAGTATTCTAATGAAGAAAATTTTAAAAGTCTCTATTCTATTATTGGGGGCATTATTTGTTTTACTAGGTTGTAGCTCAGAAGCTAAAAGTGAATTTGTTTTTGATCTTAGTGATATAAATCAAAAAATAACCTATGTATACGATAAAGAAAAAGATTCAGTTTCATCTGTAACATTTAATCTCATCTACGACATTTCAAAAAGTAAAGAAATCGAAGAAAGAGCGCGTAGTACCCAAAAACTAATAGTTGACGACGCGAGCGGCGTTGAAGGGGTTAAAGTCACTCAATCTGATAGCGCAAAAGAACTAAAGATAACGATTGAAGTGGATCTTAAGAAGTTCAACTACGATGATGAGAAGACAGCTGCTAAAGCGCCAGCTCTATATAGTAGCGTTCATACAGCAGTAATAAAGAAAAATGATATTTACAGCTTTGAAGAATCTAAAAAGAGTATTTTAAAAGAAGGATTTAAAGAAGTGAAATAGTCGAATAGAAACTTGGATTTCAGTGAATGGAATCCAAGTTTTTTATATAAATGATGAGTGTGGACTTCAACAGAATTTGACAAACGATAGTTCATTTTCTATGATTAAGGCAAGTCAGATTAAAGGAGTATTTGAATGAAGAGAATCTTGAAACTATCCATTCTATTAATGGGGGCGGTATTTGTTTTACTAGGTTGTAGCCAAGAAACAAAAAGTGAATTTGTTTTACAGGAGATTGCTAATAAGACGAAATTAACCTATGCATATGATAAAGAGAAAGATTCAGTTTCTAAACTAACGATGGAAATCGTTTACGACATCACCAAAGACGAACGATATACAGAAGCCGTTCGTAGTCAGCGAGACGAGATTGTATCGGAGATGGAAGGAATTGAAGGTGTTACATACACTAAGAAGGACGATAATAACTACATTACGCTAACGATTGAAGTCGACGTTAATAAATTTAAGTTCGATGATGCGGCAAGTCGCAAAAAAGCGCCAACGCTCTATAATACCGTTAATGCAGCTTTGAAAAGAAAAGACAATATTGTTAGCTACCAATTATCTAAAGACGCTATTTTAGAATACGAGTTTAAAGAAGTGAAATAAAGGGGAGTTTTCTAATGAAGAAAATCTTGAAGTTATCGATTGTATTATTAGGAGCGTTATTTGTATTGCTAGGATGTCGTTCGGAAAGTAAATCAGTCTTTGTTTTACAAACAGATACTTCGAAAGTTACTTATACCTATGTATATGACAAAGGAAATGACACAGTTATATCTCTAACAACCGATGTAGTAGTACGTTTATCAGGGGTTCAGGAATTTGCAACAGAAACACGTCAAAAAAGAGATGAAATCGTGAATCAAATAAAAGATATCGAAGGTGTAAAAGTTACTTCGTCAGATGGCGAAAAAGCAATAGGTTTTACTATTGAAATAGACATGAAGAAGTTCAAATTGGACGACGCAGAAAGTCGTGCAAAAGCACCAAGTTTGTATCAAACAATGGATACCGCACTGATTAAGAAAGATGATAAAGTCAGCTTTTCAGCGTCTAAGGAAAGCATTGAACGACTTGGACTTGAAGAGCAAAAAGAAGAGAAATAAATATAGAAGAACTTGGGTTACGGCAAACGTAATCCAAGTTTTTTTATTCGAGAAACAGCATAAATACAGCTTTGTTGAGGCAGAGAGATTGCCTAAGCGGCGTCGAGGTGCTACAATACAAACATAAATAACATTTTCGGGGCAAGGTGAAATTCCTGACCGGTGGTATAGTCCACGAGCCGATTGGCATGATCTGGTGCGATTCCAGAACCGATAGTATAGTCTAGATGTGAGAAAATGGCACTATTTCAACAAGTCTATTTGACGAGCAGTATTGAAAGGTCCATTTCAATGCTGCTTTTTTCTTTGAAACTGAGAAACAGTGCAATTTCCTTCGCCCTATGAAGGAGGACGTACCATGAGTACAAATGTAAGAAAGTCGAACAGAACATCGGCTAAAAAAATTGTTCTAGTAGGAGTTTTTGGTGCGATTAGTACCGTGTTAATGCTGTTGTCATTCAACGTACCGTTTATCCCAACATTCGTGAAGCTCGACTTCTCGGATTTACCAGTGTTGCTGGGTGGATATCTTCTTGGACCATTGCATGGAAGCTTGATTGCGCTTATCAAAGTGTTGCTGAACTTCTTCTATAATGGGTCAATGACCTTTGGAATCGGAGAGACAGTGAACTTAATCGGTAGCTTAAGCTTTATGTTACCAGCAGTGCTTTACTATCAACGACGCCGTAATTTCAAATCAGCGGTGATTAGCTTAGTCATCGGTACGATTTCAGCGACAGCGGTGTTACTGCTAGCGAACTATTTCGTGATGTTCCCACTTTACGCAACAGCAATGAACTTCCCAATGGAAAAAATCGTGGCTGCAGCACATGCATTAAACCCATTTGTAACAGACTTAGGGTCATTAATGGCATTTGCGCTGCTTCCATTTAATATCGTGAAGTTTGGGTTAAATAGCGTACTTGCGATGTTAATGTACAAGCGTTTAGCACAAACCTTAAAATTAGAACATTAATCTAGAGTCGGGCTTCGTGCCCGGCTTTTTGTTTA
>CAJZJY010000027.1 GCA_916050055.1 uncultured Streptococcus sp. | reverse complement strand
AACTACCTCTTGATAAACCAAGATACCCTTGAATTGATTGATAACCAGCACCTGTTGGATCACTCCACGGATTATGGAACGATGTAAAACGGCTTAATTGGTACGCCTTTAATCCGAATTTCTCAAAAATCGAAGCGTCTAAATAAGTGAGGCTATATAGTCCAGCAAAGACTACGCCCCAAATCGCTAGTGCGCGGTTCGAGACACCGGTCATAAGGCCAAGTAGGACAGCAACTCCAGCAATAATAATGGACGTTCCTAAGTCCGGTTGAAGCATAACCATTCCGATGAAGAAAGCTGTAATCCCAGCAGGAATGAGATAGAATCTCCAATCGCGTTTACTGCGTTCGTTCTTACTATAAATATAAGCAGATGTCCAAATCACAAATAGTTTTACTAATTCGGACGGTTGTAAGCTAAAGAGTTTTAAGTTAATCCAACTCTTCGCACCGTTTACACCGGTTGTAAATAATACAATCACGAGCAGGATAAAAATCACGCCTGCTACTCCCATCATGACTTTTTGATTCTTCAAGAATTTCTCAGGAAGAACGGAAATCCCTAGCGCCATCAAAATACCGATGATGATGAAGACAAATTGCTTCACCATGAACGCTTCTGAGTTTCCTTGATTGGCTAGAGCGTAATAACTACTTGCACTATAAATCATGACGAGTCCGAAAATTGAAAGTACCGAATACAATCCCATAATGAGCGGGTCCACATTGAGAAGGTGCTTCATTTTTTCATGAAAGTTTAACACGTCAGGCCTCCTCTAATTTTGGCGCGACTCTTCGTACACTTGCGTATACATGTCGTTTAATGCGTATTCTAAATCAGCCATAATTTTATGGCCTTCGTTCGCGTGAATTAATCCAAGTGAAACTGCGAAATCCACTTGTTTCGATAAACCGAATAATTGTGTATCGATAATTTCTTCGAATGCTGGGCATTTTGCCAAGCAAAGATGTGTTTTTTGTTTTGAAATGAGTTGATAAATTTGGTTGGCATTTTCTGTCAACTGAACTAAAGCAGGATTTTGAGTCATCTCACACTCCCCTTTCTATATTCCATGCTCAAAGCATATACTCTTTTAGTATACTTGCATCCACAAAAAAATACCACTAATGCAAGTGGAATTTACTGAAAATTTAGTGTTCGCTTTGGTGCGTGTTCTTTATAAAAGAAATGATTCCGCCTTTCCTAACGGATGTCTTCATAATCACTGTAACGTTGCACCGGTTCGAGCCGTTCCGTCTCTCACCTTTAAAGCCTCAAACAAGGCGTACGAAATAAATTTCTACGCCTTATAATTCGTTTTAATGCGTATCACGTTACTGTGATTATAGAATCCGTTAGTCTTTGCGGAATCATCTTTATGCAGCAACTTATTTTTTACATTCCACTTTATTAATAATTTTCTGTGCATGCAACTAAAAGAAAATGCTACATTTCAACTAGCAAAGCCGTGCACTCACCAATCCTGCTTTATGAGTTTGCAAAAAATGCAGTGAGACACTAGCCTCACCTCGTTACAGCTGTTATCACTATTAGAAAGACTTTCTACTGGGAACTGCCATACACGCTTTCTTTCCACTAAGGCATCTTTATGATTGAAAAAAAGCTATTACGGAGTTCTGCACGGAATCTATAGTAGCGATAATAGCGAGTGTAACTGAGGCTCACACCGGTACAGCTATTTTCGCTACTATAAAGAGTTCCGTCAGAACAGAGTAATAGCGTTTCTACCTATTTATTTTCCGGTCCAATCATAGAGAGTCCGACACGACCTTTTTTAAGGTCAAGCTCCGTCACCCAAACCGTTACGATATCTCCAACCGCAACGACATCACTTGGATGTTTTACGAAGCCTTTTTTCAATTTCGAAATATGCACAAGGCCGTCTTGTTTCACACCGATATCCACGAACGCGCCGAAGTCTACTACGTTACGAACGGTTCCTTCGAGTTCCATTCCCACTTGTAAGTCTTCCATCTTCAAGACGTCGCTACGTAAGATTGGTCCTGCGACTTCTTCACGTGGGTCACGTCCTGGTTTCAATAATCCATCCAGCACTAATTCCAGCGTTTCTTGTCCGATACCAAATTCTTCTTTTAACTCTTTCGTATTCAGTCCTTTAAGGGCCTCTTCCAACTCTGGTGAACCAAGCGCTAATTTTTCAGCATTGGCTTTTTTCAAAATGGCTTTAGCAACATCATAAGACTCTGGGTGAATGTCAGTGCCGTCAAATGGATTCGTCCCATCGATGATTCGCAAGAACCCAACAGCCTGCTCGTAAGCTTTTGGCCCTAAGCGAGGTACTTTCTTCAATTGCGTACGGTTTGTGAACTTACCGTTTTCGTCACGGAAAGCGACCACGTTGGCTGCTGTTGTTTTCGTTAATCCGGCAATGTGCTCTAAGAGAGCGGCACTCGCCGTATTCACGTTGACCCCAACCTTGTTTACGGCTGTTTCAACAACAAAGTCTAACTGCTCATCTAATTGTTTTTCTGGCACATCGTGTTGATATTGTCCAACCCCAACGGCTTTTGGATCAATTTTAACGAGTTCTGCAAGTGGGTCTTGCAAGCGACGAGCGATGCTGACTGCGGAACGCTCTTCAACTTGGTAATCTGGAAATTCTTGGCGAGCGATATCGCTGGCAGAATACACAGAAGCTCCTGCTTCGCTGACGATAGTATAAACAACCTTACGAGGAATTTGGCGTAATTGTTCCGCCACGAATTGTTCAGACTCACGGCTAGCCGTTCCGTTCCCAATCGCTACAAGTGTCACTCCGTATTGTTCCACGATGCGACGGAATTGTCCGCCTGCTTGAGCACGTTTAGCTTCTGAGGCTCCTACGTGAGGGTAAATCACAGACTTACCAAGCACTTTTCCTGTCTCATCGATTACCGCTAATTTACATCCTGTACGGTACGCTGGGTCGAGCCCTAAGATGACTTGGCCTTTCATTGGCGCTTGTAATAATAAGTTCTTCAAGTTTTCCCCGAAGATCGCAATCGCTTGTGTTTGCGCCTTTTCACTTAATTCATTACGAATTTCGCGTTCAATCGCTGGTCCAATGAATCGTTTGTAGCTTTCTTCAATCGAGCCTTCGACAATCGGTGCGGATGGTGACGACGGATTTTTGATTTTCTCTTCTTTAATCTTTGTAATAGGGTTTGTCACGTCGACTTCAATCGTCACACGCACTACGTCTTCTTTTTCTGCACGGTTTAAGGCAAGCACGCGGTGAGGAACAATCGATTTCACTGGCTCCTCGTAGTCATAGTACATTTCGTAGACTTTCTTCTCGTCGAGCTCTTCTTTCTTCACAACAGACTTCACGATACCATTTTTTTGCGTAAATTGGCGCAATTGTTTACGGTATTTTGCTTCATCAGAAATCCATTCCGCGATAATTTCTACGGCACCGTTAATCGCATCTTCGACCGTTAGAACCGCTTTTTCTTCATTGATAAAAGTAGCCGCTTTTTCCTCTACAGAATCCTTCGTCGTCATGAGTAACCATAATGCAAACGGCTCTAGTCCTGCTTCTTTAGCAATTGTTGCCTTCGTACGGCGTTTTTGTTTATACGGACGATAAATATCTTCTAATGCCGTTAAGGTTGTCGCCTTGCTTAATGCAGCCGTAATCTCTGGTGTGAGTTTGCCTTGTTCGTCAATGAGACGGCTAATTTCTTCTTTTCGTTTTTCGAAGTTTTCCAAATAACGTTGCCGCTCTTCGATTTCACGGATTTGCACCTCATCTAACGAACCGGTTTGGTCTTTACGATAACGCGCAATAAACGGTACTGTATTGCCATCTTGCAAGAGGCCTAATACCGTATCGATTTGTTTTGGTTTATATTGAGTGAGTTCTGCCTTCACAAGCGCTACGGAACGCTCGTATGCAGTGATTTCAGTTGTTTGTTCTGTCATAGTCAACTCCCTTTCTGTCTCCTCTATCCTATCATGAAATAAAAGGAAAAGCACCTAAGCAAAAATACCTAGGTGCTCTATTACGACTAAAGTTCAATAAAATTGTTCAATATCAGCTGATGTTCACTCTTATAGAAGAGCTAAGATAATGAAGTTAAGGATGAATAATCCTGTAGCGACCCATAAAATTGGGTGAATGTCTTTTGCTTTACCAGTAATCACTTTGACTAAGCAGTAGAAGATGAATCCTGCTGCGATTCCGTAAGAGATACTGTAGCAAAGTGCCATAAAGATGCCGGCAAAGAACGCTGGAATGGCTTCGTCCAATTCGTCCCATTTCACATCTGCGAATGAAGAAAGCATCATCACCCCAACGATAATTAACGCTGGTGCTGTCGCTTCTGCAGGAACGATGCCCACGAATGGTGCTAATAAGGTTGATAATAGGAAGAGACCTGCTGTAACGACTGCTGTTAAACCAGTACGTCCACCCGCACCGATTCCGGCTGCACTTTCAACATAGGTTGTAGTGTTTGAAGTCCCGAAAATCGCCCCGATTGAAGTCCCGATGGCATCTGCGAATAAGGCTTTGTCCATTTTAGAAGAGAAACCAGATCCGTTTTCAAGTTGACGTTCATCTTCTTCAGAGAAGATTCCTGTTTTACGACCTGTACCGATGAAGGTTCCAAGAGTGTCAAATGTATCCGATAAGCTGAATGCAAAAATCGTCATTAAAACTAACGGTAAGCGAGATGGATCAGAGAAGAGTTTCACGATTCCTTCTGAACCAAAAGCGGCCATGAATGTTGTGCCTAAGTCGTTGAACGCTGCGCCAAGAGAGTTACTTTCAAAGCTTACTTTTGATAAATCGACAACGCCCATTGGAATCGCTAAAAGTGTTGTTAAAACAATCCCAAGCAAGATAGCCCCACGAACTTTTTTCAATAATAAGACTACAGTAATGACTAAACCAATCACTGCAAGAAGGGCTCCTGGAGACGTGAAGTTTACAAGAGATGGAACGATTCCACCATTTGAATTCACACTGAACACGCCGCCTTTGTACGCTTCTGTTGCGACATTATACGCAGCACCATTGACTTGAGTGATCGTTTTTGAATCAGAAAGAAATTCTAATAGGTTTGCATTTTTTAAACCGATATAAGCGATGAAAATTCCAATCCCGCCCCCGATGGCATGTTGCATACTGACTGGAATGGCTTTAATAATCATCTTACGAACTTTTGTTACAGTAATGAAAATGTTTAATAAACCACAAATGAATACCATTGCTAATGCTTCTTGCCAAGTGAATCCAAGGCCGAATACAACTGTAAATGTAAAGAACGCGTTTAACCCCATCCCTGGTGCTAATGCGTAAGGAACGTTTGCGAAAAGACCCATCACTAATGTACTGACAACTGTTGCGATAATCGTTGATAAGAAGACTGCTTGGAATGGCATCCCTGTTTTACTTAGAATGTTCGGATTGACAAAAATGATATATGACATCGCGAAGAATGTCGTTAACCCAGCCAAAAACTCCGTTGAAACGTTCGTGCCGTTCTCTTTCAGTTTAAAAAACTTATCCATTGAAATGATAACTCCTTTTTATTGGTTTATTTGACGACTTAAGTATACTAGAACTATTTTTATTTTACAACATAAACACGTACATTTTAGTTCATTAAATTTATTTTCGTTCGTTTTATTTAACTTTATTTTATTTCAAGATTGTCAGATGAACGATTCTGTTTCTAAACACGAATAATAGCAACAAAAAAGAAGTGACGTTCGCCACTCCTTTTTCTTTTAGTTATTCTTCTATTATTTTGATTCCTTTACGATCTTTTTCCACCGGTGTCATAAAGTCATGATAATCCCCAGGTTCATCCTCTTCTAGCCCTGCTTCTGAGAGCCCTACATAATAAGAACCTTTGACTTCTCCTGCATTTGAACCAAAGAACCCTTCTCTCAAATTTTTTTGAATTCTTACATTCATATACTCCATGGACTCTTTAGCAAGTTCTTGCACCTCAAAACTTACAATCAACTGTGTTTTATTTTTGTTATACTTGTCTTCGTCGTATTTCCCAAAGGAGTAGCTGACTGGCGAAGGCTTTGGGCTTTCGTATTCTGCGAAATCTACTGCATTGAATTGTTCTCGTAAATCTTTAATTTTTTCATCTATCTTTTTCAATTTTTCTCGGGCTTCCTTAGAATTTCCCTCCAACGATACTTTATTACCTTCCTTTCTCAGCGCCTCTAATTGGACTTCCAATTTTTCTCGAAGTTGTTGTTTATGGCGATAGAAATTTCGTTCAAATTGTTTTTGGGCTAGTTCTAAAATTTGTTTTTCATTTTTCCCTCCTAAATCCCCGAGGTCCAAATCCAATCCTGTATAGGCAAGCACGTTTCCTTTTCCATCAAAATGATAGACCGCCGTCACCGTGTTATGTGGATCTAACTCTGTTTTCTCTCCGTGATGCACATCCATCCAAATCCTATCTGACTGCAACGCATATGGTAGAGGGATTTTTTCCTTTTCTCCGCATGCTGCAAGCATAACAGCTACTACCGACAGCAACGCTAGTTTTATCCATGTCTTCATTGTTCTTCCTCCAACGTTCGAACTTTCACTTTCATTATACTACACGCAATCAGAATCTGCTCCTATTCCAAACAAAAACGCCAGAGCATCCTTGTACTCTGACGTCTAAAGGGATTATTTATCTGAATTCCACACTGGGAAGTATTGTCCTGGTGCGATTTCATCCATTTTTTTCGCTACATCGTCTGATTGATATAATTCAACGATTTTTTTGTATGTTGGGTTGTCAGCATCTGCTGCTTTAACAACAATGATGTTGTAACGATCTTTAGGAATTGTATCTAAGTGGTTTGCATCTGAGAAGATGTTGTCTTCGATTTTCAAACCAGCATCTTGAGCCATAGAACCATTGATGGAAGCTGCGTCAACGTCTTGTAATAGGCGTGGTGCTTGTGCTGATTCTGCTTCAATGATTTCTAAGTTACGAGGGTTGCTTGTGATGTCCGCTAATGAAGCTTTTGTTCCAACGCCTTCTTTTAATGTAATTAATCCTTCTGTTTCTAATGCTACTAAAGCACGACCTTGAATCGCTACTTCTTTTGGTACTAATACTTTTGCATTTTCTGGTAAATCTTTTAATGATTTATATTTTGTTGAGAAATAATATAATGGCACGATAAATGTTGTTCCGATTTCTTTTAAATCAGTCCCTTTATCTTTATTCCATTGTGCTAAGTAGGCACGGTGTTGGAATGCGTTCATTTGAACAGAACCTTCTTCAAGCGCTGTATTTGGTAATACGTAGTCGTTCATTTCTACAACTTCGATGTTGATGTTTTCTTTTTTCGCTTTTTCAGCTACGTAATCCCAGATTTCGTGTGCTGCGCTACCTACTACGGCAACTTTAACTGTTTGCGCTGGCGCTTCAGTTGCTTTTGAAGCCTCACTAGATTGTTGTGAACTTTGGTTTCCGCACGCTGCTAAAGTGATTGCTGCAACGGCTGTTAAAAATAAGTGTTTAATTTTCATTTTGTTTTTCCTCCGATTTTAAAAAATTGTTGTGTTGGTTGTAAATTGATTTGAAACATTCCTCCTTAAACTGTCGAACACAATAAAAAAATCCTTTGCCCAAATAGGACAAAGGACGATCATTTCAAAAATACCGTGTTACCACCTTTATTCGTTTATCCATCACTAGATAAACCTCACCCGATTCCACGTCTCTGCGTTGAAATCGTACCGCTATAACGGGCGCCCCGTACTTCCCTTACAACTGCTCAGAAAGTCCGCTCAATGGCCATCTTCCTCATTTCGTCACTACTTAGTTCCACCAACCCTAAGCTCTCTACTCAGTGCCCCGATGAGTACTCTCCATCTCTATGCGTTATGGATTCCATTATACGCTCATTCTTTTCGATGTCAACAAAACACTTCTATTTATAGACATTTGTTTTCGAAATAGAAACAAAACCACCAAACTGACTCTAGCATAAAGAAAACCTCCACACGAAAGTTCGTGCAGAGGTTAAAACAGTCTTATTTAGCAGCAGTTGTTGTTGTTTCTGTATCAGCTGCTTGTAAGAAATTCTTCAAAGCGTTTTGTAAGCTTTCATCTGTGATTTTCACGTCAGCAGCTTTCACTAAATCTACCATTGTTTGGTGTAAGTATGCAGAATCTTTTAATTTCGCATCTAACATTTCTTTTTCCATTTGTTCTTTCATTTCATCAAATGGTTTCTTCTCTTCTTTAGATACTAACTTAATGATGTGGTATCCAAATTGAGTTTGAACCGGAGTTTCAGTGATATCTCCAGCGTTCTTCAAGTCATAAGCTGCTGTTGAGAATTCAGTTACCATGTCTGAACGTTTGAATGGTCCAATTTGACCACCTTTTGCAGCAGTACCAGTATCTGCAGAGTTTGCTTTAGCTAATTCCGCAAAGTCAGCACCATCTTTTAATTGTTGGATTAATTCTTCTGCTTTTGTTTTAGCAGCTGCTTTTTCTTCGTCAGATGCATCAGATTTAGCAGCAATTAAGATATGTTGAACTGTAATTTGTGGTTCCCACGCATCATAGTATGCTTTGATGTCTTCTTCTGAGAAGTTCGCAGCTTTTTTAACCGCTTCTGTCATTAATTTGTTTAAGTAAAGTGTTTGACGATATGCGTCTACAGAAGTGATTCCGCTTTGTTGTAAAGCCGCTAATAATTTAGGTTCGCCACCGTATTGAGCTACTAATTTAGCTACTTCTTCATCTGCAGCTGTTTTAAGAGATTTTGCATCTTCAATAGATCCTTCTAGTACTTTTGTTAATACTAAACGTTGTAGTGTTTGTTCTCCAACTGTGTCTTTCATTGCTGTCACAAATTCATCTTTTGTAACGTTACCGTATTTAGTAGTTGCAACGTTTTCTGATGAGCCATTTGAGCATGCCGCTAATGCGAAAGTTGATGCAAGCGCTAATGCTCCTACGAATTTTTTCTTCATAAAATTCCCTCTCCAATCGGTTTTCTTTTTAATCGATGTTATTAATATACCACAGTTTGAAGCTGTTTCCTAATTTTCCACCCATCTCTTACTTTTTCTTAACTTTCTAAAAAGCAAAAGAGCCAGGACCTATTTCCTGACTCTTCGGTAAGTTAAGTTTAGTTCAAAAAATATTGTGATTATTGTAATACACGGATTGTGATTGTACGACGTCCGAAGTTGTAAACATCATTCAAGTTTACTAAGTGAACATCAATTCTATTTCCGTAAATGGCGCCACCTGTATCTGCAGCACGGAAAATACCATATCCTGGAATTTCAACATATGATCCTAACGGAATCACACTTGGGTCAACCGCAATCACGTTTGGTTCATTGACAAGGTTTGTTCCATCAGCTGTGTAGTTTGATAAACCAGCTTCGTTATATGAGTATGCTGTTGCTTCTACTGTTAAGTAGTAACCACCTTGGCTTGAAGAAGCTGCAGCAGCTTGTGTTGTTTCAGTTGCTGGAGTCGCTTGAGCAGCTTGCGTTGTTTGAGTTGTTTCAGTTTCTTGGGCTGCTTGTGTTGTCGCTTCAGTCGTTTCAACTTCTTTTACTTCATTGTTGTTTTGAACACGGTATGAGTGTTGTTCTGTTCCGTTATCAACTGTCACTTCTTTTTGGTCAGCTGAGAAACGTAACACTGTCCCTGGGTAAATAAGGTTTGCATCTTGAATTTCGTTCACTTGAACTAATGTATCTAATGATGCACCAGTTGCTTCAGAAATCACTGATAACGTATCTCCCCATTTGATTGTGTACTCTTGTACACCTTTATCGTCTGTTTTTACATCTTGTTTTACTTGTTCTACAGTACGTGCTGTCCATTCTACTTCGTTGGCACTTGCTGTTGTTGCTGAAAATCCTGCAAAACTAAATAAAGCAAGTGATGCTGTCACCATCATGAATTGTTTCTTGATTGGTTTCATATTTTCCTTTCCGATTTCCGACTTTTTCTAAAGTCAAAAACCTCGTTCGCTTGGATTTTTTGGGTTGCGAACTTAATTGATGCTAATTATTTTAGCACAGGAAAAACTCAAAATGTTGATTTTATGCGGTTTGTTAAGGTCACTTAATTTTTTTGACTTTTTCTGATGTTATTATGACAAATAGATGACAAGAACATATGTTTCTGTAATAGTCGAAACCGTTTTGTAACACGTTCGTAGAATTTTCTTAGATTCTCAGTCATACTTTCTTCATTTATTACACTGTTTTTTGTTCCTTTTTGAGGTAAAAACCTATCAAATCGCCATTTTTCCGACATTTTATCCATCAAAAAAGACCTTCCTATTCATCCATAGGAAGGCCACTAAACATGTGTTAAGCTGTTTGATTTAATTCACTCATTTGAATTGTTTGATCGATATTGTCTTTCAATGCTTCAGGAAGATGGTGTGTTACCCATAGAACGGTCACACTCTTATCTTCTAAGATTGGTTTCAATACCTCAATGGTTGTCTTTTCATCTAAGTTGGAGCTGACTTCATCGAGCAAGAAGACTTTTGGTTGTTTCATCAATCCACGTGCAAAAGCAATTCGTTGCAACTGTCCGCCGGATAAATCTGTATTTTTGTCTCCAATTACTGTATCCAACTGATTCGGTAATGCTAAAATAGTTTCTTTTAGTCCAACCTGTTCCAGAACTTCAAAGAGTTCTTCATCCTCTACAGCTTTATCGAAACATAAATTTTCACGAATAGTTGCACTAAAGAGATGTGGTTTTTGGCTAACATAACAAACTTTTTCGTACAAGATTTCAGGTGACACAGAATTAACATTAATTCCATCTACAATAATTTCACCATTATAACCACTTAATTTGCCACTGATTAGATTCATTAATGTCGATTTACCACTACCACTTTCACCTAATAAAACATATTTTTTATTTTCGGTAACGGT
>CAJZJY010000026.1 GCA_916050055.1 uncultured Streptococcus sp. | reverse complement strand
TGAAACTGTTTTATAAGCGAACGTTCGCTCAACAGTGATATTAATTTATCACAACCAAAGAAGGTTTGCAACTGAAAAGACGTAGAATTCTAAAAAAAATAATACAGTTCACAGAATCTGCAAACTGTATCTTTTTTAGTTTTTTATTTTAGTAAAGCTTCGAGCTTATTTTGATTGATTTTTGGATAACGGTTCATGATTTGATGAATTGTCTCAAGAATTTTTGTTTGATACCCTACCAAATCATTTTCAATTTGAAGAACGAGCAATGGTTCATGTAAACTCATGCGTAATAATAACCATCCATCTCCGTACTCACCTTTGAAATCTATCCGAACTCCCTCTTCGTTTTCTGGATTTACGACCCAGTCTTGTGGAATCCACTGCGGAAATTCTTTAATAACTTCATTGCCATAAGTTTTGAAATCTTCTGTTTCAATCTTAAAGCGAACTTCAACAACTTCTTTTGGTTGTACTAATTGTTTGATTAAACAATCCAATGTTTCTCCGCGTTCAAGCAATCTTGGAAGAAGCATTAAAATCTTCGCCACTACATACGCGCCATCATCTAGGAAGTAATTTTCCTTAAAGGCTGCATGTCCACTAGTCTCAATCGCTAATTGACAATCCGTACCAGCTTTATTTAACTCGATAGCTTTATTGATAACATTACGGTACCCAGAAATATAACGATATTGATGGCCGCCTAGTTCTGTAATAAATCTCTTCAAGTGTTCAGTTGTAGGTGAGTTCGTCACGATTGTAGTTCCAGGGTGTTCAGTAATGGCAATTACACTAAGCACTGCAATCAGATTATTTCTATTAAGCAACTCTCCATCTCCTGTAACGACTGCAGCTCTATCCACATCGGTGTCAAAAATCACACCATAATCCGCACCGACCGCAAGCACCTGATTCTTAATACTTTCCATCGCTTCTTTATTATCTGGGTTTGGAATATGATTTGGGAATGTTCCATCAGGATCTAGGAACTGTGAACCTTTCGTGTTAGCACCTAATACTTCTAGCACCTTTTCCGCATAGAAACCACCAGCACCATTTCCAGCATCCACAATAATATGAAGTCCTTCGAGCGGTTTTTCTTTCTCGATACCGCTCCCTTTACGAATCAACTCTACCAAGTGACGGCTGTATCGTTCAAAAATACTTTTTACTTCTATAGTAGAAATAGGTACTTGGGGGACTTCTTCTTTCTCGTCTACTAAATCAATGATGTCACGAATATCACTTGCTTCTAATCCACCCTCACGTGTGAAGAATTTCAAACCATTATAATAGAAAGGTAAATGGCTAGCAGTGAACATCACGGTTGCGTCGCAGTTAAATTTCTCAAACTGCGTTGCCATAAACATACTTGGGGTTGTCGCCATTTCAAAATCAATTACGAAAACGTCAAAAGCTGACAACACTTGAATAAATTCTCTTGTTAAGTCCGGGCCACTAATACGACTATCGCGCCCAATTCCAACGACTAATTCCGTAACCTTTTTAGATGGATAACGTTTCTGTAGCCATTTCACAAAAGCACTCGCGATTAAATGACTCTCTTCTGTCGTTAACGTTGCATCAAACTCTTCCGTTGCAATGGCAATACCACGAATATCCGAACTGAGTTGTAATTCATTGATTTTTGACATGGGAATCCCTCCTTAGCTCTAGCCTTATTTTACCAAAAGTACCCATCTATTGATAGAAAGTTTTCAAAATTTATCCCACAAAAACAAAAAGCAAGCAGCCTTAGCTACTTGCTCTTTCAACTCAGCTATCATGAGTTATGATTTACGATAGGTTAATTGAATATATCTTTCATACCATAAATCGACATATTCAGGCGAGAACGGCCCTTTTTTATTATTGATCCAATCCACAAGAATCTCAACGTTTGCTTTCAAGATTTGATCAATCTCTTTTGAATAATGCATTTGACGGCGATGCAATTCATATTCATCGACATCTAGCAATCTCTTTTCGCCATCTGGAAAAATCTTGATATCTAAATCGTAATCAATATATTTCAACGCTTCTGCATCTAACACATAAGGTGAAGCAAGATTACAATAGTAAGAAATTCCTTTTTGACGAATCATCGTTACGACATTGAACCAATAATGTTTATGGTAATACAATAACGCTGGCTCTCTCGTCAACCATCTTCTACCGTCGGACTCAGTCACAAGAGTATGATCATTGCAAGCGATAATTGCTTGATCGCTTGTCTTCAAAATCATGCTATCGCGCCAAGTGCGATGAAGACTACCATCATGTTTATAACTCTTGACAGTGATGAATTCTCCTTCTCTGGGATTCTGCACCACTATATCCAACTTTCTATATCTATTTAAGAGTAAACTCTTAGTTATTTCAAATCATTAGTAGTATAGCATATTTCTACCATTCTGTGAACAAAAATCAGATTAGCTGTGATTCTACTTATAAAAGTTCTTGCGAAGCGAGTAATTCACACATCTTCCCTTGTACCCTTGATTGTGGCAGTTGCGCCATCTCCTCTTTAGTAACCCATTGCAACGTACGTGTTGCATGCTGTTCTAACGTTCCCGAAACGGTTGCGCATTGCAACTCAATGTCCCAGCGTTGGTGACTGAAAATATGTTTTACTGTTTTCGGTAAAATTCGAGTCAGTTGAAGTTTCATCTTATATAGACTTTCAAACTGAACTTCCAGCGGGATATTTTGGTTGATTTCATAAGTCGAATTTTCTTCAGCTACTCCTTCGAATAAATCAATCGATTCTCCCACCATACTAAAATCACGAATCAGTGGGAAATGCCAAAAACCACTCAACAGGTCCGCTTGCGTATTCTTCTCAACTAAAAAACGTCCCTTGTCATCTTGAATAATAAACGCTCGCCATTTCATCGGTGTTGGTTTCTTTTTCGGCTTCTTAATCGGATAAATATGCATCGTTCCATTTTGATACGCCGCACTAAACTCTTTCACAGGGCTCTCTTCCGGACGCGGATTCACTGGCGATTCGATATCCGAACCTAAATCCATCAAAGCCTGATTAAAGTCTCCTGGTCGGTCGGGGTCAATTAACATTTCAGCAATTTCTTGAAATGCCCAACGATTGCTTGGGTTTCCAATATCTAAGTTCACTTCAAACAATCGGCTAATCACACGCATCAAGTTGCCATCCACAGCAGGTTCTGGCAACCCAAAAGCGATACTGGCAATTGCGCCTGCTGTATAAGGTCCGATTCCTTTTAATGAGAGAATCCCTTCATAAGTATTCGGGAACACTCCACCAAATTCTTCCATTATTTGAATCGCTGCTTTTTGCATATTGCGTACGCGCGAATAATAACCCAGACCTTCCCAACATTTTAACAATAGCTCTTTGGGAGCCTCCGCTAAGTCTTTCACCGTTGGAAACGTCGCTAAGAAGCGCTCGTAATACGGAATGACTGTATCCACTCGCGTTTGTTGCAGCATGATTTCACTCACCCAAATAGCATAAGGGTCAGTTGTTCTTCTCCATGGTAAATCTCGTTTTTCTTTGTCATACCAATCGAGTAGCGCCTTTCTGAAACGCTTGATTTTCTTCTCGTCCCACATTTTTACGCCAATACCGGCTAAATCCATTCTTCTTTCTCCATTTCAAACTGCGCAATGGCCTGTTCAATCACACTAGAAGTAAATCCTTTTTGATACAACTTCCCTTTGATTTGATACCAGAGCGCCGATTCATTCTCTTCGTATTTTTTTGCGATGCGGCGGTAAATCGTCGCAATCTCTTTTACTGCTAATTCTGCTTCCATTTCACTTTGCGCTTCAAACGATAGAAACGGAACCACTTCTTCAGCGATTTCTTTCGAATACCCTTTTTGCATCACAAATACTTTTACTTTTTGCTTAGCTACTTTAGGTGTGACACGCTTTTGTCCTTTTAAATACGACTGCGCGATTTGAATTGCATTTTCAAGTTGCTCTTTTAGCGTATATCCTTCCAGCACTGTTTGAATGACCTTATCGCTAATCCCTTTCTTTCGCAAATCAAAAACAACAGACTTTGGCCCTTTGAACGTCACAAACTTAGCTTGATTTAAGTAGCTTTCTGCATAAAATGTATCGTTAATAAAATTCTGCTCATGCAGCTTTCCAAGCACTTCATTAATAATATCTTCGTCAAATTCTAATTTTTCTAATTTTTCATAGACTTCTTTCGTTGAACGAAGCTTGAAATTCAAGAAATGTAACGCCTTTTGATAGGCTTGCTGAATACAATCATCATGCTGAATTTCATCAATTTGTTCTTTTGTTAATTCGGTCCCTTTAAACAAGGCATACTTTACAACTGTTGCCTCATCAACACCAAACGCAAAAGCATCATTCAAATAAATATTGTAACGCCCTTTTTTCTTCTGCGCCTCAATTTTTGTAATGACCATACTCCCACACTCCATTCTACATAGAAATATTTTAGCAAAATACACAGTTGAATAAAAGCTAGACTCCCTACTTCTCATTAATACATACGAAAAAAAGGCTCACACGAGGTGAACCTTTCTTCGTTATACTTATTAGATTAGTCTTTATCCATTCCCATCGCGCGCATAACTGCTTTTGCAATTTCTACGATTGGAACGATTGAGAATGCTGAGCCGACTACGAATAACCATTGACCAGCAGTTAGAGTTGCTACATCAAATACAGTTGTTAATCCTGGAATCACCATTACGCTTAAAAGCATTACTGCTGATAATAGGATTGCGTAGTTGAACAACTTGTTCTTGAACGCGCCAACTGTGCCAAGTGATTTGTACACTGACTTCACGTTGAATGCGTGGAACAATTGGATTAAACCTAATGTTGCAAACGCCATTGTTTCCCCAACTGGGTTCCCCCAATTAGCAATATGAGTTGCATACCAGAATACAAATAATGTAATTCCACCTTCGAAGAAACCTTGGTAGAAGATACTTGGTAACACACCGTTTGATAAGAAGTTCGAGCTCTTACCGCGTGGTGGGTGACTCATGATATCTGCTTCCGCTTCTTCAAGACCTAAAGCAATCGCTGGGAATACGTCTGTTACTAAATTGATCCATAAGATATGGATTGGTTCTAGAATCGACCAACCCGCCATCGTTGCAACGAACATTGTCATTACTTCACCAAAGTTTGCAGATAGTAAGTATTGAACTGCTTTTTGGATGTTCGCGAATACTTTACGTCCTTCTTCAACAGCTACGACGATTGTTTCGAAGTTGTCATCGGCAAGTACCATATCTGAAGCTCCTTTAGAAACCTCAGTACCTGTAATCCCCATACCAACACCAATATCGGCTTGTTTAAGCGAAGGAGCATCGTTAACTCCATCCCCTGTCATCGAAACAACTTTACCATTCTTTTGCCAAGCTTTTACGATACGAACTTTATGTTCTGGAGACACACGAGCATATACAGAGTAAGTTTCAACAGTACGTTCTAATTCTTCATCAGAGATATCGTTTAATTCGCCACCAGTTAATACTCCGTCTTCTTGATCTGGACGAAGGATACCTAAACGTTTTGCAATCGCTTGTGCTGTATCACGGTGGTCCCCAGTAATCATAATTGTACGGATACCAGCTGATTGAGCTACTTTAATCGCAGCCGCTGCTTCCTTACGCTCTGGGTCAATCATTCCTACTAAACCAGCAAAGATTAAATCATGTTCGATTGAATCTGTGTCCACTGTTTCAGGAAGAGTATCAATCACTTTGTATGCCATCGCTAACACACGAAGCGCTTGAGTAGCCATCTCTTTGTTTAATTTCATCAATGTTGTGCGGTCATCTTCAGTAAACGCAGAAACCTCACCATGTTTTTCAATCTTAGTTACACGGTCTAATAACATATCTGGAGCACCTTTAGTGGCAACCAAATATTTACCGTCTTCTAATTGATGAATCGTAGTCATTAATTTACGTGTTGAGTCAAACGGAACTTCCGCAATACGTGGAATGTTTACTAACTCTTCACGTACATCATAGTTTTTATCAAGACCGTATTGAACCATTGCTGTTTCAGTTGGGTCCCCTAATAATGAGTTGTCTTGAGAAATCTTAGTATCGTTGGCTAAGTTCATGACACGAAGCGCGATGTTGTCTTTAGAAATTTCTTCTGACGCATCATGGATTTCGTTATCATAAACCATTTTTTCAACAGTCATTTGGTTAAGTGTTAATGTACCTGTTTTATCCGAACAGATAATTTCAACACCACCTAATGTTTCAACAGCTGGCAATTTACGAACAATCGCGTTACGTTGCGCCATTTTTTGAGTTCCTAATGCTAGGATAATTGTAGAAATGGCTGGTAACCCTTCTGGAATCGCAGCAACGGCAATCGCAATCGCTGTTAATAACATATGAGTCCATTCATTTCCTCTAAGCATACCTACCACGAAGATAATAACGGCAATCACTAAAATCATGATTGTTAGCCATTTACCAAGAGCATCTTGGTTTTCTTGAAGTGGCGTTTTACCTTCTTCAGTGTTCGCTAACATATTAGCGATTTTACCAACTTCTGTATTCATACCAGTACTTGTAACCACACCAACTGCACGGCCGTAAGTTACGTTTGTACTTGAGAACGCCATATTTGTACGGTCTCCAATTCCCACTTCATCCCCTGCAGGAATCACTAAGTCTTTATCAACCGGAACTGATTCCCCTGTTAATGCTGACTCTTCAATTTTCACTGTGTTTACTTCGAATAAACGCATATCCGCTGGCACAACATCACCAGCTTCAAGAATAACAACGTCACCGACTACGATGTCTTCCCCTTTAATATGTTCCACGTGTCCATCACGTAAAACACTTGCTACAGGTGAAGCCATTTTCTTCAACGCTTCGATTGCTTCCTCGGCTTTTGACTCTTGGAAGACCCCTAGAACTGCGTTAAGCAATACTACTGCTAAGATGATAATTGCATCCGTTGGGTCAGGTTCACCTTGGTGAGCATACATAGACACAACTGCCGCCACTAAAAGTACTAAAATCATGAAGTCTTTAAATTGATCCACGAATTTTTCTAATAGTGATTTTTTCTTTCCTTCTTGTAACGTGTTTGCACCGTATTTTTCAAGTCTTGATGCAGCTTCTTGTGAGCTTAAACCAGAAGGACTTGATTGTACTTCTTTAAATACATCTTCTACAGACTGCAAATATACGGGTTTTGTTTGTTGTTCCAACAAAATACACTCCTTTTCTTTTTCTATAAAAAGAGAGACTTATGCCCATCATCCTATTGATAACAAACATAAGTCTCACTGTTCAAGATAATACCAGCGAGAATTCGCTTGCTGTTGATATTATCGCAACGCTCGGTTGCCAGTTACTCCCTTATAGAGATTGATTATTGTTGTAGTTACTATACCAAATAAGTATAAGATTTGCAAATTTTTTAGTTGAATTGTTAACCTTTCTTTTTACCTAAATTTCGCGGATTTTAGCCAAATCAAACCGTTCCAATGATGGCGCATTTTTCGAGATAAAGTACTCATCAAGTGGTTTTGCTTTCAGGTTCATCGCTTGTAATTTGTCAGCCATCGTCGGCGTTTTCTTAAACACCAATTGCGTCCCATGAAGGATTCCTTCACTGACACCTGATGATAGAAGCCACTTCTTTGCGCGTTTACTTTTTTCAATATAATTTTCGACCATTTCCTTACGATGCTTCAAAAACATTCCATTTTCAATAAAAAGCGTAAATGTTTTTTGCATCATCACATTCGAATCGTAATCCATCCATAACTTCCGCATTGCAAAAGGCTCCACTAACTCTTTTGGTAACACTACAATTCCAATTTTCAAAGCTGAGAATAAAATGGACGAGAAAGATTTAACATAAATAACACGTCCGTCCATATCATAATAATGAAGTGGCGTCGCATTACCCTCGACAAAATCTGCCATATAGTCATCTTCGATAATATACACTGAGTACTTGCTTGCTAGTTCCACAATTTTTTTCTTGGTAGCTTCACTGTAACTTCCGCCAAGTGGATTATGAAAGCGGGAAATCGTATAAAATAGTGAAAACTCTCCACTCGCAAATAATTCCTCTAATCGGTTTAAATCAATTTCACCATCCATCTGACGTTCAATGGTTTCGTAAGGAATGTTCAAGTGCTTCACCAACTCATTCATCCTTGCATAAGTTGGTTGCTCCAGCAATACTTTTTTCCCCTGAATCAGTTGTAATAAAATATAGAGCGCTTGTTGCGTTCCAGTCGTTATGACCAATTGTTCCTTTGTAGCATACACCCCATACTCTTCTAAAATAGGCATTAATGCCTGAATCAATTCGCTCATCCCAGAAGCTTGTTCTTCTTTTGTTAACTTTAAATCATGCGCACTGGCAAGCGATTGATTAAAACAGATACGCAAATCTTCAATCGGAAGTTGAGAATAGTCTTCTTCGAACTCCTCCAATGGCTTCGCCTCTGAATTTTTCAATACATAATAGCCACTTTTTTCTCTCGAATATATAAAACTTTCATCTTTTAAACTACGCAAGGCTCTTTGTACGGTATCCTTATTCACTCCGTAGGTTACGACTAGTTCACGAACGGAAGGAAGTTTATCCCCTTTTTGTAAATTTCCACTTAATATTTCCTCTTTTAATGCGTTTGCTAATTGCTGATATTGATACATGACACACCTCCACTGTACCGGTACAGTTCACTTTCATCCCTATTGTATCCTCACCTGTCCCGTTTTACAATACAGATACATTGAAACTCGAGGAATTGATATGAAAAAAATATTAATCGCAAACGACTTGCCTGGAATTGGCAAAGTCGCACTCGCTCCCGCTATCCCGATTTTTGCTTGTTGTCAAATCGAAACGATGCTCCTGCCTACGGTGCTCCTTTCATCTCATACAGGCGGATTTAAACACATCGCGATTGCGGAGCAAACCGAATTTATGAAACAATCCTTAAAACAATGGCAAGAATTGGAATTAAAACCGGACGCTGTTTTGACAGGATATTTTCGAAATGCGGAACAAATCGAATTAATGATGGATACTATTGAAAAACTGCCTGCATCTACACAAGTTTTTGTCGATCCGATTATGGCGGATAACGGAAATCTGTATAGCGGATTTACGGCAGAACACGTTGAAGCGATGAGAAAACTCATTCAACATGCTGATGTGATTTATCCAAATATTACAGAAGCTTGCTTATTAACCGAAACGGCGTATTCTTCTGGAGAAATCACGATGGACTTTACAAGGGAGTTAGCTAAGAAACTAGCCGAACTTGGACCAGAACATATCATTATTACGGGATGCCCTGATAGCGAAGAGTTAACAGGTGTTCAACTTTATACCAAAGAGACGGATTCATTCTTTGATTTCTATAAAACAAAGTATCCGCATCATTTTTACGGAACAGGCGATACCCTCGCCGCTCTTGCGACTGCATACATCCTACAAGGATTGCCTATAGAAGACGCACTATCATTCACGTTACAATTTATCGACGAAGTGCTTCAATTAAGCAGCCAACAACCTGAACAAATTCCATTTGGCCTTCCAATCGAGAGAAGACTTGGAATGCTGACTTCAAAATTTACTACCGAGGTGTCATTATGAAAAATACAGATTTAAGAGATTTAGTTCAAACAAGCCTATTCGCAGCTTTAATTTATTTGGGAGTTAGCGTCTTTAGAATCCCAATGCCATTCACAACACAGTTCGTTCATTTTGGGAACGCGCTTGTAGTAATCGGATGCTTACTTTTTGGAACAAAACAAGGAGCAATAGCCGCTTCAATCGGTCTTGGGCTTTTCGACATCCTTAATAATTATGCCAACGTTGCTTGGGAAACAATTCTCGAATCATTAATCGTCTGCTATGTGATTCATCTTGTTTACGAAAAACTATTAAAGAAAAACGACAAAATTGGAAACATCATCGCAGTCGGTGTTGTTGCTGCTATTGTAAAAATTATTGTCAATATCATTAAATACACATTCTTACGAGGAATGATTGTCGGTGGTCTTGCATTAACACCAGCATTCATTCAAGCCATCAATAAAATTACAGGAACGTTTGGATCAGCTATCTTCACAGTAGTTGCTGTCCCAATCGTTTATCCACTCTTCAAAGAAGCGCTAAAACGAGTAAGAAGATAAACAAAACAGCTATTACGATTAAATCGTAATAGCTGTTTCTTTTTCCCTCTATAGAAGGTTATTAGAACTCCAAAGTTTTTTCAGCACTATTTCCCTTCTCTCCACAGAAGGTTACTAGAAAAATAGTGTAAATCAAATAAAACTCCTCGGAGTTATTGTGGCAATAGTAGGGAATCATAACCAATGTGAATTAGGGAGAGTTACGATCATTCGTTACTCTCCCTTTGAAGCTTGGTAAGCTTGAGACCTTAGGCTCAAGCTGGTATCCTACCATTTCTGCCATAATAACAACTCCAAAGGAGTTCTTTTAATTCTATTTCAGCGGTATTAAAAAGTATTTCTAATAACCCTCTGGATTTTTCTTTTGCCAGTTCCATGAGTCGCGAACCATATCATTCAAGTTCTTTTCCGCTACCCATCCTAGCACTTCTTTTGCTTTAGAAGCATCCGCATAACAAGTTGCGATATCCCCTGCACGACGAGGCGCAATTTTATAAGGAATATCCACTCCGTTTTCTGAAATAAATGCTTTTACTAAATCTAATACACTGTATCCAATACCAGTACCTAAGTTAAAGACTTTTGCACCTTTTTGAGCCGCATTGTTTTTAACCGCAAGTACGTGTCCACGAGCTAAGTCAACAACGTGAATGTAGTCACGAACCCCAGTACCATCATGAGTATCGTAGTCGTCACCGAACACGCTTAAGAATTCGCGTTTACCAACAGCCACTTGAGTGATGTATGGCATTAAGTTGTTTGGAATTCCGTTTGGAGCTTCTCCGATTAGGCCACTTTCATGCGCTCCGATTGGGTTGAAGTAACGTAAGTTTGTAACTGACCAGTCGCTATCTGAGAAAGCAACGTCATTCAAGATTTGTTCAAGCATTACTTTCGTATAACCATATGGGTTTGTTGCGCTTGTTGGCATTTCTTCTTTAAAAGGAACGACATTATTCATACCGTATACTGTTGCACTAGAACTGAACACAATATCTTTTACATTGAATTGACGCATTACGTCTAATAACACTAATGTTCCTGTAATATTGTTGTGATAG
>CAJZJY010000025.1 GCA_916050055.1 uncultured Streptococcus sp. | reverse complement strand
TGTTGATTACTATTATTCGTTCGATGAAGATCCAACAGAATGGATGGAGTTTGATGTAAAACTTGTGAGTGGTAAGATGAAAAGAATTCCAACCGAAGAGTCTTTAAACACTGATTTCTATAAAATTCTACTAATGGGTGATGAAGAGCAACTCAATGAGTTTGAAACATTTATTCCCCAGGAGTGGAGAGATGAATTTTATGTAGTTCGTAGCCAAAAATATTTAGTTGAAGTACTAACAAAAGGTGTAAATAAAGCTTTTGGATTAGAAAAATTAGCCCAAGAACTAAATATCCAACCAAGTGAAATCGCGGCAATTGGAGACGCTGCTAATGATATCGAAATGTTAGAATACGCAGGACTTGCCATTGCGATGGGAAATGCTAGCGAAGAAGTAAAAGCTATTTCGGATATCGTGACAGATACTAATGAAAACAATGGTGTTATTAAAGCGATCGACCAGTTAATACAGTAAGAGTTCAAAAATCAAAATGTAACATATAAGTTACATTTTGATTTTTCGTTTTTAGTAGATTATGAGATTAAAAAATAATGAGGTTTTCTTGACAAATACGCATTCCTCTAGTATTCTTTATAGCAACAATATAAATCCTTAGACAGAGACATAAAACGTACACTAAAGAGATAGAAGCCGTGGCTGAAAGCTTCTAACCGTACAAGGAAAGACACTCTTGAGGAGAATAATGCAAAGTTATTCCGGTAATTCCGTTATCATTAAGAGGGAAAGAGCTCTTTCCGAACTAAGGTGGTACCACGAAATTTTCGTCCTGACTTCTATTGAAGTTGGGATTTTTTTATTTTTATTAAAAGAAAGGATGATTCATATGATTCAAAAACCAAAAGGGACAGCCGATTTATTACCTGAAGAACTCAAAATTTGGCACTATATCGAAGAAACAGCACGCATCATTTTAGGCGATTATCAATTTGAAGAAATGCGTACACCAATGTTTGAAAGCTACGATTTATTTAGCCGTGGTGTTGGGGATACGAGTGATATCGTTTCAAAAGAGATGTATGATTTCTACGATAAAGGAGATCGTCACATTACACTTCGTCCAGAAGGAACTGCAGCGATTGTTCGTGCTTATGTAGAAAATAAATTATACGGACCAGAGCATAAGAAACCTTATAAAGTGTATTATATGGCTCCAATGTTCCGTTATGAGCGTCCACAATCAGGACGTCTTCGTCAATTCCACCAATTAGGAGTTGAGGTGTTTGGTTCTACAAATCCTGCTACAGACGTAGAAACGATCGCGATGGCTTGGGATTTATTAAAAGAACTCGGATTATCAAATATGCGCTTAGTGATTAACTCACTAGGTAAAACAGCTGACCGTATTAAATACCGTGAAGCGTTAATCAGTTACTTAGAACCATTTGCGGATGAATTAAGTGAAGATTCAAAAAATCGTCTTCACAAAAATCCTTTACGTGTGTTAGATAGTAAAGACAAACGTGATATTGAGATTGTTAAAAATGCGCCACGCATCTTAGAATTCTTATCAGACGAAGCACGCACTCATTTTGAAAAAGTACAACAATACTTAAACGCACTAGAGATTCCATTTGAAATCGATGAAACAATGGTACGTGGACTTGATTACTACCAAGATACAATTTTTGAAATCATGACGGATTCTAAGTCATTTGGTGCTAAAACTACAATTTGTGGTGGTGGACGTTATGACGGTCTAGTCCAAGAACTCGACGGACCTGAAACTCCAGGATTTGGATTTGGCCTTGGAATCGAACGTCTTGTCTTATTAATGAAAGACGAACAAGTTGAAGTTCCTGAATTACAAGAACTAGATGTATATATTGTTGGACTTGGTGAAGAAACAGAAGAGGAAGTGTTAAAACTTTCTATTTCACTCCGTCAACAAGGGTACTCAGTAGATCGTGATTTCTTCGGACGTAAAGCAAAACCACAATTTAAGAATGCTCAAAAATATGGCGCAAAAGTGGTTATCACGCTAGGTGAAGAAGAATTAGAAACAAAACAAGTTCCAGTGAAAGTAATGAAGACTGGTAAAGAAGTAAAAATTTATTTACAAGAACTATATGATGATTTCGATAGCATTTATCGTCAAATCACAATGGATACAACAGCTATTGACGAGTACTTTGGTAAATAGAAAGAAGGATGGATATGAAAAGAAGAACAGAATATTGTGGATTAATCAGTGAAAAATTAGTAGGACAAACAGTAACGTTAGATGGTTGGGTGGCAAAACGTCGTGACCACGGCGGAGTTATCTTCATCGATTTACGTGACCGCGAAGGCATTATGCAAGTGGTCTTCAACCCAGCACGTAACCAAGAAGCGTTTGAAATCGCTGAAAAATTACGTTCTGAATACGTGATTCAAGTAACAGGGGAAGTTGCTTATCGTCGAGAAGGCCTAGAAAACCCAAACCTTAAAACGGGTAAATTTGAATTATTAGTCGATGAAGTAGAAGTGTTCTCTCAAGCAAAAACTTCTCCAATCTATATCGATGACGAACAAAAAGCATCAGAAGAATTACGTTTGAAATATCGTTACTTAGATATTCGTCGTCGCCCAGTATTAGAAAACTTACGCTTACGTCACAAAGCGACACGTTCAATTCGTGAGTATTTAGACGGTGAAGGATACATCGACGTTGAAACTCCAATTTTGGCTAAATCTACACCAGAAGGAGCACGTGACTACTTAGTACCATCACGTGTTCACGAAGGAAGCTTCTACGCTTTACCTCAATCACCACAAACATTTAAACAATTGTTGATGGGTGCTGGATTAGACCGTTACTACCAAATCGTTCGTTGCTTCCGTGACGAGGACTTACGTGGAGACCGTCAACCAGAATTTACACAAGTCGATATCGAAACAAGTTTCTTATCCGCTGAAGAAATTCAAGAAATGATGGAAGGTTTATTGAAGAAAGTGATGAAAGACACATTGAATGTGGATGTTCAAACGCCATTCCCACGTATTTCATTTGCAGAAGCAATGGCTCGCTACGGAAATGATAAACCGGATACTCGTTTCGATTTAGAGTTAATCGACGTGAGCGAGATCATGAAAGATTCAGACCTTAAAGTGTTCAGTTCATGTGTCGAAAACGGCGGAGAAGTTAAAGTTCTTAACTTAAAAGGACTTGCAGACGAATATTCTCGTAAAGATGCAGATAGCTTGGCAGACTTTGTTTCTAAATTCGGTGCTAAAGGTTTAGCATGGATTAAAGTAGAAGAAGATGGCCTAAAAGGACCAATCGCGAAATTCATCGTGAACCAAGAAGCAGCTTTTCGTGAACGTATTAATGCTGAAGTAGGAGACATCGTATTCTTCTGTGCGGACAAACCTGCAGTAGTTGCTCAATCATTATCTGAATTACGTTTACACTTCGGTAAAAAACATAACTTAATCGATACAAACAAATTCAACTTCTTATGGGTTGTTGATTGGCCATTATTAGAACATGACGCTGAAGAAGACCGTTATGTTGCAATGCATCATCCATTCACTCGTCCAGTGAACGAAGACTTCCAAGCGTTAATCGATGATCCAGCAGGAGCGAAAGCACAAGCCTACGATATCGTATTAAACGGTTATGAATTAGGTGGAGGTTCATTACGTATTTACCGTCGCGATATGCAAGAAGCCATGTTCAAAGTATTAGGATTTACAAAAGAATCTGCAGAAAGTCAATTCGGATTCTTATTAGACGCATTAGATTATGGTTTCCCACCACACGGAGGTATCGCACTTGGTTTAGACCGTTTAGTAATGTTACTAGCTGGTGAAGACAACATCCGTGAAGTCATCGCGTTTCCTAAGAACAGCTCAGCAGTGGATCCAATGACACAAGCTCCAAGTGAAGTGTCAGCGAAACAATTAGATGAGCTTTCATTAAAAATTAAATAAGACCTGAATGGAATTCTAAAAGGAGGAAGAAACTTGAAGAGTAGTAAAGGGGTTGTGTTTAAACGACAACAACGTATCCTTCAGCTTTTACAAGAAAACCATGAGATGTCTGTTGAAGACTTATCGAAAGAGTTAGAAGTTTCTGAAATCACCATTCGAAGAGATTTACAACAATTTGAAGACCAAGGAGTTATCGAGCGCTTCTACGGAGGCGCAAGGTATCTTGCTGGAAAAATTAAACAAGAAAACGTGGATCAAATTCAATATAATTCCATGAAGAAAAACATCGCAAGAAGAGCCGCGGGATTAGTAGGAGATCATAATATGGTCTTTATTAACTCAGGCTCTACTGCCTTTTTGTTATTAAATTTTCTAGCGGATGCCAACGTTACAATCTTAACGAATAATGGGCGTTCCATCTTCAAAAAGCCATCTACGAAAGCGTCCATCGTGATTAGTGGTGGAGAAATTTTCGAACAGAAAAAATCTCTTGTAGGGGATTTTGCGATTAACTCATTCTCAAAAGCGCGTGCAGACATTTGTTTCCTAGGTGTTGGAGGAATTAGCAAAAACGGAATTTCAACGTATGCACTGCCAGAGACAGCAGTGAACCGTGTGATTTTAGAACGTACAACAGGGCATCGCATCATTGTAACGGAAGGGTTCAAAGTTGGTCGTGATTCAAACTTTCATACAGCGGATTGTAATATGATTACTCATTTAATTACAGATCATACCGCTGACCCTGAAACCGTAGCTTATTTGAAGAGTATCGGTGTGAAAGTGTTATTTATTTCGTAATGAAAAAGAATGTAGAGGTATAAAATGATTGAATTAGGAGAACGATTAACTCGCGTTGCTAGTTTTGTTCCAAACGGTTCAAAGGTATGTGATGTTGGTAGTGACCATGCGTATTTACCAGTGTATTTAATTCAAAATAACCAGATTACTTCAGCGATTGCAGGAGAAGTGGTTGAAGGGCCGTTTTTATCAGCGAAGCAAACAGTTCGAGACTATCGAATGGAAGACCGCATCGAAGTTCGTTTTGGGGACGGATTGCAAATTCTTTCAAAAGAAGATGAGATAACAGCTGTTTCGATTTGTGGAATGGGCGGCGAACTCATTTCTCGCATCCTAGAAGCTGGAAGTAGTGGCGGTCATTTAAACGGCCAAGAGCGACTCATTCTTCAGCCGAACGTAGCTGAGCATTTTGTGCGTGAATGGTTAATGAAGCATTCGTACCGCATTACTCATGAGACGGTCGTTGAAGATAATCATCGTCTATATGAAATTATTGTCGCTGAACCAGTAAACGAACGAGTAGAATACACAGAATTAGAATTAAAATACGGTCCTATTTTATTAAAAGAACCAACAGAATTATGTGTTGCAAAATGGAATCGAATGAACCGTAAAAATAAAGAAATCTTGGAACAATTACAAAAGAGTAAGACGTCTCAACATGAAAAAATTGAGCAGTTTGAAAAAGCATTTAATGAATTGCAAGGAGTGATTGATCGTGCCAACAGTTAGAGATGTGGTAAGCCGTTTTGAAAAACGCGTACCAAAGAGTCTATCGCTTCCTAAAGATCCAATTGGACTTCATTTTGGAGATTGGAATCAAGAAGTTAAAGTGATTATGACAACGTTGGATATTCGTCCAAGTGTTATCGAAGAAGCCATTGCTAAAAACGTTGATTTAATTATTGCGCATCATCCGCCAATTTTTAGACCGGTAGCATTATTTGATTTAACCGTTCCGCAAAATAAAATGTTCCAACAAATTTTGAAGCATGATATTGCGGTGTACGCAGCACATACTAACCTTGATGTAGTAGAAGGTGGAGTGAATGATTGGTTGGCAGATGAATTGCTATTATCTGATGTAACAGTGATGTCTCCTACAACAACAATCCCTTCTGTCAAAGTTATTACTTATGTTCCAAAAAATAGTACGGATAAAGTTTTAGAAGCGATGTTTGAAGCAGGTGCTGGATCAATCGGGGATAACTATAAGGATTGTGCATTCCAAAGCTCTGGTATTGGACAATTTACACCAGTTGATGACGCGAATCCTACGATTGGTTCATTGAATCAGCAAGAATTCGTAGAGGAAGTGAAATTAGAAGTTGTCTGCTCGGAAGAAGTGTTGAGTGATGTTTTAAGCTCCTTAAGAGGTGCACATCCATATGAAGAACCAGCAATCGACGTTTTCTCATTGAAGAATACAGGCAAAACATTAGGATTTGGTCGAGTTGGAAATCTTCCAAAAGAAATGACTGGGGAAGAATTTATCCATTTTGTTACTGAGCGATTTAACCTTAAGGGACTCCGCTATGTTCCTTCTCGCGTACATCCAGATGGCCTTATTTCAAGAGTTGCCGTTATGGGTGGATCAGGTGGAAATTATTACATGGATGCACTTAGAAATGGTGCAGACGCCTTTGTAACAGGAGATATTTTCTACCATACAGCGCATGATATACAAGAGACTCCATTATTCTTAGTAGATGCTGGTCATCATATCGAAGTGGTTTGTCGTAAACAATTAGCCAAATGGGTTAATGAATGGAAAGAAGAAAACAAATGGGATGTGACAGTGATCGAAAGTGAAACTTTTACAGATCCATTTGAATTTTATAAAGCAGGTGAAGAAAATGCATAAAGAATTAACAGAACGTTTTATCCGTTACGTAAAGAAAGAAACAAGATCTGACGAAACAAGTCAAACAGTCCCAACAACGCCTTCTCAAACAGCGTTTTTAAAGGACTTAGAACAAGAATTAAATGAATTAGGATTCCAAGAAGTCTATTTGAATCCTAAAAACAGCTTCCTAACAGCAACAATCCCATCAAATGTTGACCATGAAGTGCCAACCATTGGATTTATTGCTCACGTGGACACAGCGGACTTTGAAGCTAGAAATATTCAACCGCAAATTCACGAAAACTATAATAGTGAAGCAATCGTCCTAGACGAAGAAGGAAAATTCGTATTAGATCCTAAAGACTTCCCGAACTTAAAGAACTATGTTGGACAAACATTAATCACAACAAACGGGAAAACTTTACTAGGTGCTGATGACAAATCTGGTGTGACAGAAATCGTAACAGCAGGTGCATATTTATTACAACATCCAGAAATCAAACACGGAAAAATTCGTGTAGCGTTTGGTCCTGATGAAGAAATCGGACGTGGCGCTGATTTATTCGACGTAGAGCAATTTGCATGTGATTTTGCTTATACAATGGACGGTGGACCCGTTGGTGAATTAGAATACGAAAGCTTCAACGCTTGTCGTGCTACAGTTCGTATTCAAGGAAAAAATGTTCACCCTGGTACAGCGAAAGATACAATGGTGAGCGCACTTGAATTAGCACGTAAGTTCCAAAACGCACTTCCAGAATTCGAAGTTCCTGAACATACAACAGGACGTGAAGGATTCTATCACTTAGTAGCTGCAGAAGGTGTTGTGGAAGAAGCGAAATTAGTGTACATCTTACGTGACCACAGCCGTGAATTATTCAATGCGAAAAAGGACATGATGCTTCGTATCGCTTCTCGTATGAATAAAGAGTTAGATACAGACCGTATTACTGTTGATTTACACGACGAATACTACAACATGGCTGAAATTATCGAGAAAGATTTCCGTTGTGTTGATGTGGCAAAACAAGCGTTAGAAAACTTAGACATCGTCCCAATTATTAAACCAATCCGTGGTGGTACTGATGGTTCTAAAATTTCATTCATGGGATTACCAACGCCAAACATCTTTGCTGGTGGCGAAAACATGCATGGACGTTATGAATATGTTGCTGTTGAATCAATGGAAAAAGCAACACAAGTCATTATCGAAATTGCTCGTTTAGCAGCATTATAATTTTAGACAAGAAAAAGAAAGGAGTGAGTTCATGACATTTGATGGTATTTTCACCAAATGGATGATGGACGAAGTAGCGCCTCAATTAGTGGGAGGACGGATTACAAAGATTCATCAGCCATTACCATACGATGTACAGTTCACCATTCGTGCTAACCGTAAGAACTACTTACTTGTTTGTTCGGCACATCCAATGATGGCTCGTGTACAATTTATTTCTGAGAAACCAGAGAATCCAGAAGTTGCTCCTAACTTTTGTATGATTCTTCGTAAGTATTTAGAAGGGTCTATTATTCAATCATTCACTCAAGTGGAAAATGACCGTATTTTACACATGGACGTTTCCACACGTGATGAACTTGGAGATAAGGCGGGGTACCGTTTCACTATTGAGATGATGGGTCGTCACAGTAATTTATTTTTGGTGAATCAAGAAGATAACACGATTATCGATTGCGTGAAGCGCGTCTCTCTTGGCCAAAACAGTTATCGTACCTTACAACCAGGTGCTGGCTATGTGATGCCTCCTCAAACTCAAAAGAAAAATCCTTTTGAGTATTCGCTCTTTGAATTAGACAGTTTACTTCATCCATTTATGGACGAACCTGGTGAGAGAACATTGATGAATGTCTTTCAAGGGATTAGTAAACAGTCAGCTCACGAAATTGTGGAGCGTAGTGAAAGAGAGGGACAAAGTTTAGCGGAAGCCTTACATCACTATCTCGAAGAAGGAAATACATCGATTCAGCCTACACTTACAAAGGTAGAGGATGGGAAGACATACTTCTTACCATTCCCATATTTAAGTAAGACTGGTGAATCCCAAAGTTTTGATACACTTTCTGAATTGTTAAGTGCGTACTATGTACAGAAGATTCAAGAAGAGAAGATTCAACAATTAGCAGGGCACCTATTACAAATGTTGAAATCTGAACTGCGTAAGAACCGTGAGAAAATGGTAAAACTCGATGAAGACTTAGCACGAACTGAAGATGCGGATCATTATCGCGTTTATGGAGACTTGATTAACACATACCAACACCAAGTTGAAAAAGGTGCAAGTAGTGTAACGGTTCAAAACTTCTATCAAGACTATGAAGAAGTGACGATTCCATTAAATCCATTATTAACGGCTTCCCAAAATGCGCAGGCGTATTTTAAAAAATACCAAAAACTAAGAAATGCGGTAACGCATATTCATGAGCAACAAGAAGCCACTAAAAACGAGATGGACTACCTAGAAAGTGTTATTTACCAAATTGAAGAAGCAGATGTATTCAACTTAGAAGCCATTCGTGAAGAGCTTGTGGCTAGTGGATACTTAAAGCGTTCTGCTCTGAAAAAAGGCATTAAGAAACAAGGTGGCGCGAAACCGCATGTGTTCTACGCAACAGATGGAACTCGTATTCTTGTTGGACGTAATAACTTACAAAATGACCAATTAACGCTACGCCAAGCGAAAAAGGAATACTTATGGCTTCATGCGCAAAATATTCCTGGTTCGCACGTGATTATTGAATCCAGTGACCCGGCGGAAGAAACGATTGGTGAGGGCGCGATGCTCGCGGCATACTACTCGAAATATCGACTTTCTGGGACGGTTCCTGTGGATTATGTTCAAGTATCGAAAATTCGTAAACCAAATGGAGCTAAACCAGGTTTTGTAGTCTACGAAGGCCAACAAAATACTTATATTACGCCTGATCCATTAAAGGTAGAAGCGTTAAGAAATAATAAACCGAAATAGAGGGATGTTATGAAAATTATTGTGACAGGATTTGACCCTTTCGGAGGGGAAACGATTAATCCGTCGATTGAATGTGTGAAGGCTCTTCCCGAAATTGAAGGAGTAGAACTGATTCGTTTAGAATTACCGACTGTATTTAAGGAATCAGCAAAGCGTTTGAATGAAGTGATTAATGATGTGAAACCAGACGCAGTATTGAGCGTTGGTCAAGCAGGGGGAAGACCTGGGATTACAATGGAACGTATTGCGATAAATGTCGATGATGCGAGAATTCCAGACAATATTAGTCAACAACCGATTGATGAAGCTATTCAACTTGATGGTGAAGATGCGTACTTTACAACTTTACCAATCAAACGAATTGTAAAAGCAATCCGTGAAGCAGGAATTTCGGCAGAAGTTTCCAATTCCGCTGGGACATTTGTATGTAATCACATCATGTATCAAGCGTTATTTGCTGCAACAAAGGCCGATAAGCCTTTTAAAGCAGGATTTATGCATATTCCGTTTATTCCAGAGCAAACGACGGATAAACCGTCTCTACCGCTTGAAGAGAGCACAAAAGCTTTACAAATCGCGATTGAGACAATCCGTGATTATTTAAACGATGAAGATATTAAGGTTCAAGAAGGAGCCATTTTTTAGAAAGGAGGGATTTGAATAATGTCTACAAAAGCAGCATATATTCATATCCCTTTTTGTTCGCATATTTGTTATTACTGCGATTTTAATAAAGTCTTTATTGAAGGACAGCCAGTCGATGAGTATATTGAATTACTTATCAAGGAAATGGAATTGACGGGGCAAAAATACAAAATTGCACCACTGGAAACATTATATGTTGGTGGTGGGACACCGTCTTCATTAACTCCGCAACAAATGGAGCGATTATTGGATGGAATCCATCAACATTTACCGCTTCAAAAAGGAGCAGAGTTTACAATGGAGTTAAATCCCGATGATGGCACTCCTGAACTACTCTCTGTAATGAAGGAAGGTGGCGTGAATCGTCTCAGCATGGGAGTCCAAACTTTCAATAACGATTTACTGAAAGCGATAGGTCGTAAGCATACAAAAGAAACGGCAATTCGTACTATCGAGAATGCAAGACAAGTCGGATTTGAGAATATGAGTATCGACTTGATTTTTAGACTTCCAAAACAGACTATTGCTGATTTCGAAGAGAGTTTAAAAATGGCGATGGCACTAGATTTACCTCACTATTCCATTTACTCGCTTATTTTGGAACAGAAGACGGTTTTCTATAATTTGATGAGACAAGGGAAACTTCCTTTGCCGAGTCAGGATGAAGAGGCTGATATGTTTGAACTGGCGATGAAGACGATGGAGGATTTCGGTCGTCATCATTATGAGATTAGTAATTATGCACTTCCTGGATATGAATCAAGACATAATCTCCATTACTGGAAGGCGGATGAGTACTTTGCGTTTGGTGCGGGTGCTCATGGGTATTTGAATGGAGTTCGTTATCAAAATAATGGACCTATTCAACATTATCTGACTCCATTAAGAAATGAAAAATTGCCTATTTTTTCAGAGACTTTGTTAACAAAAAAACAACTGATTGAGGAATTTATGTTTTTAGGGTTAAGAAAGTTTTCAGGTGTTTCAAAGAAGGAATTTATGGAAAGATTTGGAAATTCTATGGATGAAATCTACGGAGAAGTTATTCAAGAACTAATTGAAGAGGGA
>CAJZJY010000024.1 GCA_916050055.1 uncultured Streptococcus sp. | reverse complement strand
TAATCTTAAAAAAATGGATTGAAAAAAATTTGATGGACTGTGAAGAGCCTAGAAGTAAGGGGAAACCTCTGCGTGGAACTTTGTCAAAATATTGGAGATATAGAATTGGAGATTATAGATTAATTGTAGAAATCGAAGATGATCAATTAAAAATTATAGCATTTGAATTTGCTCATAGAAGCAGTGTTTACAAATTTATGAAATAGGAGAAACCCATGGAATTACTAATCGTTATCATCGCTGTTGTTATAGTAGCGGTAATCGCCCTTGCGTTCCGCACCAAACCAAATACCAGCGGAGCGGTGGAACAAACACCATCAACACAAGAGAGTACACCAGTAGAAGAAGCGTACATCCCAGAAGAATTAGAAGAGTACTTACGCGAATTGAAACGCAATGGCCAACCGATTAAAGCCATTCAAAAATTACGTAACGTAACAGGAATGAGCTTGTCAGAAGCTAAACAATTTGTCGATGACATTATCATTTAACAAAAACAGAGTGCCCGAGCAGGAGCCTAAACACCTCCCTCGGGCACTCTTTTTTTCATGGTGCCTTCGAATTGATTGTTTTTTCAGCACCTTTACCTCCCCCGGCCACCCTCTTTTTTCCCCGGGGGCCTTCGAATTGTTCGGGTTTCTTTTTTTATCTTTAATAATTTAAGCCTTACGGATAGCGCGTTAGAGTAGAACATAAACGAAGAACTCCCTGGATTTCATCGTCATCATAATCGTGTTCCAGCAAGCAATGTGAATTACTGAGGGTTAGGGATTTATCTCTTACCCTCAGTTTGAAGCTTGCTAGACTTGAGACTTCGGCTCAAGTCGGTGCAATGATTATGATAACGATGAGAAAATCCAGAGGAGTTCGAAGAAAGTGTTCTAATCTTTTCATTCGTTACCCGTAAGGCGTTTATATTTTTGAGCATAAAAAAAGAGCCCGAGATCAATTCTCAGGCTAATTATTATTTGCTTAATTTTGCAGCAAGACGTGATTTATCACGAGAAGCTTTATTTTTGTGGATTAATCCTTTAGAAGCAGCTCCGTCGATTGCTTTGTGAGCAGCACGTAATAATTCTTCAGCATTTTCAGCACCTTCAGCTACAGCAGCGTCAAATTTTTTGATAGCTGTACGCATAGCAGAAGTTTGAGCGTTGTTAGCAAGTGTTGACTTTTTGTTAGTACGAACACGTTTGATTTGTGATGCGATATTTGGCAATGGGTTCACCCCTCTTTCATTTAACATGTATAATTACTGATCAGTTGTTTCCAACACGAACTATTATACAAAAGTCCTACTTGAATTGCAAGCAAGGTATTGTGAAAGAACAAGACAGACAAACGGTAAAACTCCCGTAATGATGGTATACTAGAAAAGAAAGAGGTGAAGTCATGGATCAATTTAAATTAGTGGCTCCTTATGCACCAAATGGAGACCAACCTCAAGCCATCCAAGAACTCGTCGATGGCATTAATAATGGGGTCAAAGAACAGACCTTACTTGGGGCAACCGGAACAGGGAAGACGTTCACGATTGCAAATGTGATTCAAGAAGTCAATAAACCAACGCTCGTATTAGCGCATAATAAAACATTAGCCGGCCAGTTGTACGGAGAGTTGAAAGAATTCTTCCCGGACAATGCGGTCGAATATTTTGTGTCGTATTATGACTACTATCAACCAGAAGCGTACGTTCCTGCCAGCGATACGTATATCGAGAAGGAATCGAGCGTCAACGATGAGATTGATAAATTACGACACTCGGCCACAAGCGCTCTTCTAGAACGTCGCGATGTGATTGTAGTGGCGTCCGTGTCTTCGATGTATGGTTTAGTAAACCCGGAAGATTACCGCGACCATGTATTGTCGCTTCGTGAAGGCATGGAAATCGAACGTGATGACTTATTGCGTCGATTGGTAGAAATGCAGTTCGAGCGTAACGACTATGATTTCCGCCGTGGAACATTCCGTGTTCGTGGGGACGTCGTTGAAATCTTCCTACCAGGAAATGATGCGACAGCCTTTCGTATTGAATTCTTCGGAGATGAAATCGAAGCGATTAAAGAAGTTGATGTGTTGACGGGTGAAATTAAAGCAACCGTGGAACACGTTCCGATCTTCCCAGCAACGCACTTTGTGGCCAATGAAGACCAAATTTCACGGGCCGTGGCTACGATTAAAGAAGAGCTTGCGGAACGACTAAAAGAATTACGAGACAACCATCAGTTACTTGAAGCACAACGCTTAGAACAACGGACCAACTACGATATCGAAATGCTACTAGAGATGGGCTACTGTAACGGGATTGAGAACTACTCCCGTCATATGGATGGCCGACGTCCAGGACAACCACCGTATACTTTATTAGACTTCTTCCCGAAAGATTCGCTCTTCGTGGTCGATGAGTCGCATATTACGATGTCACAAATTCGTGGAATGTATAACGGGGACCGTGCTCGTAAGGAGCAGTTGATTCAATACGGCTTCCGCTTACCAAGTGCTTTAGATAACCGTCCATTGCGCTTTGAAGAGTTCGAGGAACGCGTGCCACAAATCATTTATATTTCGGCAACACCGGGGCCTTACGAGTTATCGCATACGCCAACAGTTACCGAGCAAATCATTCGCCCAACCGGCCTGCTCGATCCACCAGTGGAAGTTCGTCCAATTAAAGGACAGATTGATGACTTGATTAGTGAAATCAACTTACGTGTAGAACGCAATGAGCGTGTCTTTATTACGACATTAACGAAGAAGATGTCCGAGGACTTGACCGACTATTTAGAAGAAGTGGGCATTAAGGTGAAGTATTTGCATAGTGACATTAAGACATTGGAACGTACGGAAATCATCCGTAACTTACGACTCGGGGAATTCGACGTGTTGGTCGGAATCAACTTGCTTCGTGAAGGGTTAGACGTGCCAGAAGTGTCCCTTGTGGCAATTCTCGATGCGGATAAGGAAGGTTTCCTTCGTAGTGAACGTTCTCTTGTTCAAACGATTGGACGTGCGGCGCGTAATGCGAACGGTCGTGTGATTATGTATGCCGATAAGATTACGGATTCGATGCAAAAAGCGATTGATGAAACGAATCGTCGTCGTGCCATCCAAGAGGCATACAATAAAGAACATGGCATTGTTCCGAAGACTATCGTGAAGAATATCCGTGATTTAATTGCGATTACGCACGAGGTCGAAAAAGAAGATGCACCAACGACAGCAAAAGACTTCAAGAAGATGACGCAAGAACAACGCCGAGAAGCGCTTGAGTTACTCGAGTTGGATATGCGTGCGGCAGCCAAGGACCTCGATTTCGAGAAAGCAGCCGATTTACGCGACGTGATTCTCGAATTACGTGCGGAGTATCGCTTATAAGAGGTCAGATTTATGAAATGGAAATTAACAAAGGACTTACCAGAACTGGAAGGGAAAATCTTTCCAAGCCAAATGGAAGGATTTCACTTTCAGGTGGTGAGTGCTAGCCAAAAACAAGGCTTAGAAATCGTAGCGATCGATGAGGTTAACGAGCGCTACACCTTATTCGATATACCAACAACGAGTAGCAGTATCGCTCAAGCCTTGCGCGAAGAGGCAAGTGAGCTAGCGTTCCTTTGGTTGCATCCTGAGCAATCGAGTATCAAAGAAGCACGCCAGAAGTGGACGAAGTGGATGACCGAAAATATCGTCCCGTATCATGGTAATCCGTTTGAGAAGACGGAGGCGATGGGCTTTATGGTCGAAGATAAAGGCAAATGGTATGGGCTCATGATGGAAGTGCCGCTTCAAAAACTAGGAGTAGCTTCAAAGGCGAACGCCCTTGTTTTGAACGTGAAGATTCATCCGGAAGACAAGGAACGACTCGTTGCGACTGACGGGATTTTCGAAGCCTATCATATGAATAAGAAGCATTGGATTTCAATTGCGCTGAATGTGTGCACAGATGATGCACTCATCAAAGAGTGTATCTATACTAGCTACAAATGTGTTGCGAAGAAAGACAATTCTTTACTTTCAACGAGAGATTCGCTATAATTTTCAACATAGCGTTTTAGCAAAAAGGAGATTTTTTTATGGTAAATATTGCAATTGTAGGAGCGACAGGTGTCGTTGGAACAAAAATGATTGAACGTTTAGAAGAAAGCAACTTACAAGTAGAGCACTTATATCTACTTGCTTCAGCGCGTTCAGCAGGGAAAGTACTACAGTTTAGAGGAAAAGATTATGTAGTCGAAGAATTAACGGAAGACTCCTTCAAGCGTGATATTGACTACGCCATCTTCTCAGCAGGGGGCGGCACTTCATTGAAATTTGCGCCAATCGCAGAACGTGACGGCGTAATTGTTATCGACAATTCAAGCGCATGGAGAATGGATCCAGAGATTGATTTAGTCGTGCCAGAATGTAACGCACCAACATTAGAGCGTAAGATTATCGCAAATCCAAACTGCTCAACAATCCAATCGGTTGTGCCATTACGTCCATTGCATGATGCATTTGGGTTGAAACGTGTGGCGTATACAACTTATCAGGCTGTTTCAGGTTCTGGACAAGCAGGGATTAATGATTTAAGAAATGGGGAAAAAGGGGAAGCTCCAACAAACTACCCACACCCAATTTATAATAACGTATTGCCGCATATCGATGTGTTCTTAGAAAATGGCTATACAAAAGAAGAAATGAAAATGATTCAAGAAACTCGCAAGATTCTAGGCTTATCAGATGATGTAGCCATCACTGCTACTTGTGTGCGTGTGCCAGTATTCAACTCACACTCTGTAGAAATCAATGTGACTTTCGAAAAAGATACAACACCTGAAGAAATTTGTGCGATTTTAGAAAAAGCACCAGGCGTAATCGTATTAGATAAGCCTGAGGAAAATGTATATCCAACACCATTACAAGCAACTGGGCATGATGAAGTGTATGTAGGACGTATTCGCCGCGACATTTCTCAACCAAACAGCTTCCACATCTGGTGTGTGGGCGACAATATTCGTAAGGGTGCAGCAAGCAACGCCATCCAAATTGCGGAGTATATTGAGGAGCACGGTTTACGTAAATAATTAAATAGAAGACTGGGCATCTGGGTGACAGTATAGTGAATAATGTTGATTACTCCAAATCCTTACGGATATCTTCATAATAGCTATAACGTTGCACCGGTTCGAGCCTAGGTCTCTCACCTTTAAAGCCTCAAAGGGAGCGTACGGAATAAAATTCCTACGCTCCCTTTTTCGCATTTAATGCTATCCCACGTTATACCTATTATAGAATCCGTAAGATTTTTCGTAATCAACTTTCTCATAAGAAAGAGTTGCCCAGTCTTCTAATGATTATTTGCTCCAATAAACCCAACTGTGGGGAAAAATTAGTTTTGTATCATTAATGATACATCTTTAGGAAATTAAAAGTGAGTGTAACATTTTTGTTACGTAACATAATTGTTACATCCTAAAAAACAAAAATAGGAAGCAAGTTTTTCCGCTTTTGAAGAGGATAAAATGTGATACAATAAAAGTACTATGGATGTAAAAGGAAGTACGCGTGTGAACAAGTTAAAACCTTATTTAAAGCCGTATCTGAAAGAAACGATATTGGCACCTTTATTTAAATTATTCGAAGCGATTCTGGAGTTGTTTGTTCCGCTCATTATGGCGGTCATTATCGACAAAGGAATTGGAAACAGGGATACTGCGCTGATTCTCCAACAAGGAGCGATTCTTATTGGACTAGGAATTTTAGGCGTTGTCGTGTCGATTACCGCTCAATATTTTGCGGCAAAGGCGGCGACAGGATTTACCGCAGACGTGAGACAGGCACTCTTTTCAAAAATTCAATACTTTAGCTTCTCGCAACTCGATGCGCTTGGAAATGACACTTTACTGACGCGATTGACGAGTGATATGAATCTCGTGCAAAACGGGTTGAACATCGCGCTTCGTCTATTGCTACGTTCCCCGTTTATCGTTGGGGGAGCGATTGTGATGGCGTTTGTCGTGAATGTGGAAATGGCTTGGACGTTTGTCATCACAGTTCCAATCTTAGCAGTCGTCGTATTCGGGATTATTTACTGGACGATTCCGATGTATCGCCGTGTGCAAGGAAAATTGGATCGGATTATGCGCCTCGTGCATGAAAACTTACTCGGTGTGCGTGTGATTCGTGCATTTAACCGCGAAGAAAAAGAAATTCAGTCGTTTAGAGAAGATACCGAAGCGTTGAATCAAGCGCAACAAAAGGTGAGTGGCCTCTCAGGAGCCATGAATCCTATTACGTTTGTGATTGTGAATGTGGCACTCATCGTCATTCTTTATGGAGGGGCGATTAAAGTCGATACTGGCACCTTAACGAAAGGGGAAGTCATCGCTTTAACAAACTACATGTCTCAAATCTTAGTGGAACTTGTAAAATTCGCAAACCTAGTTGTATTGATGACAAAATCAGTGGCGAGTGCAGAGCGTATTAATACGATTCTATCGATTGAAGCGGATATGGTCGAAGGTTCTGAAAATGTTCATCCTGAAGGGGAAGTGGCGGTGGCGTTTAAAGACGTGACGTTGACGTATCAAGGAGACCAAAATGCAGCGTTGAACCATATCTCATTTACCGCGCTGAAAGGACAGACCATCGGCGTTATCGGTGGGACTGGTAGCGGGAAATCGTCTCTTGTGAATATGATTCCCCGTTTCTATGATGCGACTGAAGGCAGTGTAGAGGTGTTCGGGGAAGACGTTCGTCTCTACCGTTTTGCTTCGCTTCGTGGGGCGGTCGGAATGGTCTTGCAAAAGGCGCAACTCTTCCGTGGAACGATTGCCGACAATGTTCGTTTTGGAAATGCATCGGCTTCTACTGAAGTCGTAGAACAGGCGCTCGGTATCGCCCAAGCCAGCGAGTTTGTACAGACGAAAGAAGGCGGACTTGATTATGGCATCGAACAAAATGGTCGCAATTTATCCGGTGGGCAAAAACAACGGATGACGATTGCACGTGCGATTGCTAAACAAGCACCGATTTTAATCTTAGATGATAGTGCTTCGGCATTAGACTTTGCGACCGATGCGAAATTGCGTGAGGCGATTAAGAACCAAACGCCACGTCCAACAACCTTTATCGTGTCGCAACGGGCGGCGTCTGTGCAGTATGCAGACTTAATTCTTGTGCTGGATGAAGGAAATCTTGTCGGTAAAGGCACGCATGATGAGCTTTTAGCGAACAACGAAATTTACCAAGAAATTTACTATTCACAATTTCCAAAGGAGGATGAAGCATGAGACAGAAAACTCAATGGGAAACCATCCGTAAAGTCCTTCGCTACATCCGTCGCTACCGGATTTATTTCGTAGCGTCCATTCTTTTGGCGAGTGTCAATGTATTCGGAACGTTAATGATTCCAAAATTAGTCGGAGAAGCCGTAGACCAAATGCTGGACACGGGCCAAGTGTTCTATGAAGGACTATTTGGCATCCTTTGGCAGATTGCCCTCTTTACAATAATAGCTTCTGTTGCGCAGTGGTTTATGAACCTGAGCAATAACAAGATGACGTACTGTGTAGTTCGTGACCTTCGTAGAGACGCGCTTGAAAAAATCGAGACTTTACCACTAAGTTATTTAGATATTCATCCAGCCGGAGAAATCGAGAGCCGTATTATTGCAGACGCGGATCAATTCGCGGACGGGCTGTTGATGGGATTCACGCAGTTATTTACCGGTGTGATGACGATTCTAGGAACGTTAATCTTTATGCTTAGCGTAAATGTGACACTGACCCTCGTGGTAGTGGTGGTGACGCCAGTATCCTTTGTGATGGCCAGCTTTGTTGCGAAGAAATCCTATCATTTCTTTAAACAACAATCGGAAATTCGTGGCGACCAAACTGCCTATATGAATGAGATGATTGAGGGGACACGAGTGGTGACGGCCTTCCAGCAACAAGAAAAAGTCATCGAGGACTTCTCGGTGATTAATAAGAACTTAACGGATGTGTCACTTAAGGCTATTTTCTTCTCGAGTATCACGAATCCGGCAACGCGCTTTGTCAATAGCATCGTCTACACCAGTGTGGGCGTGTTCGGGGCGTTCTTCGTGATGAGTGGTGGCGTGACGGTCGGACAATTGTCATCCTTCTTAAGTTACGCAAACCAATATACGAAACCATTCAATGAAATCTCAGGAGTCATTACCGAACTGCAAAATGCGATTGCCTGTGCGACCCGTGTGTTTGAACTGTTGGAACAACCTTCTGAGAGTCCAGAGCGTGCAGGGGCTGTGTCTCCTGAAAACTTTGACGGAGCGGTGGAATTTAGCCATGTGGACTTCTCTTATGTGAAAGACCAACCGCTGATTGAAGACTTCTCGCTTGAGGTCAAACCAGGGCAACGTGTGGCGATTGTCGGTCCAACCGGAAGTGGAAAGACGACATTGATTAACTTATTGATGCGTTTCTACGATATTAATAGTGGAAAATTAGCCATCGACGGGCTTTCGATTGAAGACATCACGCGTCAAAGCCTACGAAATGGATTTGGAATGGTGCTTCAAGAAACATGGCTTCAAACGGGAACTGTCCGTGAAAATATAACGATGGGAAATCCAACGATTAGCGAAGAAGAGATGATTCGCATCGCCAAACTCTGTCATATTCATGGATTTGTAAGCCGTCTGCCACAAGGATATGATACGGTGATTTCAGATGACGGTGGGGACTTCTCGCAAGGGCAAAAACAATTGCTCTGCATCGCGCGTGTGATGATGGGACAACCTAATATGCTGATTCTTGATGAGGCAACGTCTTCCATCGATACGCGTACCGAGTTGAAGATTCAAGAAGCCTTTCAACATCTGATGGAAGGACGCACGAGCTTTATCGTGGCGCACCGCTTATCGACCATTCGTACCGCGGATGTGATTCTCGTCTTGAAAGACGGACATGTCATTGAAAAAGGAAATCATGCCAGCTTGATGGAGCAACGTGGATTTTACTACAATCTCTATCAAAGTCAGTGGCAACAGTAAACGACAAAAGAAGCGTAGGCTCCGTACAGTATGGAGTCTACGCTTCTTTGAATTGCTGAAAGTGAAAAATTATCATATATGATAATTTCAAAAGACTATTGATTGAATTCTTCTAGCGCTAGAGAAGCTTCTTCCCATTCCTCAAGAAGTGTTTCTTGGCGCTCGAGAAGGGCTCCTTCTTCGGTTGAGAGGGCAGCAGATTTATCTGGGTCAGAATAGTTTTCTTCTAGCGTCATCGCCTCATGCACTTGTTCGAGTGCCGTTTCGATATCGTGCATCTCCGTTTCTAGTTGCTCGATGCGACGAGTGAGCGTACGGATTTGACGTTGCTCTTCTTTAGAGGCATGGTAGCTGGCTTTAGCTTCTGTCATCGGCTGGGCCGTTGCTAGTGGGGCATCCTTGGCCTCTTGCAAAGCGGCGAGTTCTTCTTTCTCTTGTTTTTTCTCGAGATAGTAGTCGTAGTCGCCTAAATACAGCGTGCTGCCAGTTTCTTCGATTTCAAGAATGGCCGTTGCGACCTTGTTGATGAAGAAACGGTCATGCGAAACGAAACAAATCGTGCCGTCGTAGTCGATGAGGGCATCTTCGAGGACTTCTTTACTGTCGATGTCCAAGTGGTTGGTTGGTTCGTCGAGCAGTAGGAAATTATCATGTTCAAGAGACAATTTGCAAAGTGCCAAACGGGCCTTTTCACCCCCGCTGAGTTGAGCGGTTGTTTTCTCAACGTCGTTCCCTGAGAAGAGGAAACTGCCAAGAATCGAACGGATGTCTTTTTCAGGCATCGTAGAGTGGCGAGACCACAGTTCTTCTAGAACCGTTTGATTCGATGAGAGGCCGGCCAAGTTTTGGTCATAGTAACCGACTTGAACGCCAGCGCCTAAATCAATCGAGCCTTCGATTAAAGGAAGTTCTCCCGTAATCGACTTCAAGAGGGTCGATTTTCCAATCCCGTTAGGCCCCACAATCGCGATGGCCTCACGCTTACGAAGCTGGAAGGAAATCGGACCACTCAAGGCTTCGTGGTCGTAGCCGATATAAGCATCAGTTACTTGTAGCACTTGGTTTCCGGATTCGCGTTCCACGGTAAATTCAAAACGAGCAGAGCGTTGATCGCCTTTTGGTTTCTCTAAGCGTTCCATTTTCTCGAGCTTCTTACGGCGTGATTGCGCACGTTTTGTGGTTGAGGCGCGCACTAAGTTTTTCGCAATGAATTCTTCTAAGTCGTGAATCTCTTGTTGCTGCTTCTCGTAGGCTTTTTGTTTAAGTAAATAGCGTTGCTCGCGTTCTTCTAAGTAGTGCGAGTAGTTACCTTTGTAATATTCGCAAGCCTTATGACTGATTTCATAGACTTCGTTACACACACGGTCCAAGAAGTATTGGTCGTGAGATACGATGACTAGAGCGCTACTAGAAGAGCGTAAATAGTCTTCAAGCCACGTCAATGTCTCGATATCCAAGTGGTTGGTTGGTTCGTCTAAGATGAGTAAGTCGTGTTTCTCTAATAAAATACGAGCTAGTGCCAAACGAGTGCGTTGGCCTCCAGAGAGTGCTTGAATCGGTTGGTCGTAGTCTTCTGGATAGAAACGGAATCCATGAAGAACGGTACGAATTTCAGACTCGTAACCATACGCATTCTTTTGGTTCAATTCTTCTTGCAGCTGGTCGTATCGTTTTAAGGCGAGTTCGTATGCCACGGGGTCACTTAGAAGGTCTGGGTCACCGAGTTGTTCAGCTGCTTTTTGCGCTTGTTTCTTCAAGGTTTCCACATCTTCGAAGAGATGCACCATTTCTTCCCAAACGGTACGCGAAGACTGGATGGCAGCGTATTGGTCTAAGTAGCCAATCGAGAGGTCTTTCTTCTTTGACACAGCGCCAAGAGAAGGTTCTTCGATGCCAGCCAACATTTTTAATAGCGTGGATTTTCCAGTACCATTTCGCCCAACGATGGCAATGCGTGAATTTTCTTGAATATGAATCGTAATATTTTCAAATAGGACTTCATCTGCAAACGTACGCGCAAGTCCTTGTCCTTGTAGTAAAATCATGACGGGTCCTTTCAATGTGGTTTCAGTTTATTTTAGCATAAAAAAGAAGAGGAACAATATTGATACGCGTTCTCCTTTGCATTCACATTCACAATAGGGAGGTTGTGAAGAAAAAAGCACAAAGCTTGCTGTATATAAGCGAAATTCATTAATGTTCGTGAGGTGCAAGCAAACTGTTTGTGAAATGAAATGTCGTTGTGATAGAATACGCATGGAAATAAAAGAAAAAGGGAGTCTTATTCATGAAAGATTTAAACGA
>CAJZJY010000023.1 GCA_916050055.1 uncultured Streptococcus sp. | reverse complement strand
ATGGACAAGTCGTATTTAAGGAGGCAGACTTATAATGCAACAACAAGAAAAACACTCACAATCGATGGTGCTCGGGCTTCAACATTTATTAGCCATGTACTCTGGTTCAATTCTTGTACCAATGATGATTGGGAAAGCTCTCGGATATAACACGGAACAATTAACCTACTTAGTCTCAACCGACATCTTCATGTGCGGATTTGCGACATTTCTACAATTGCAATTAAACAAATACTTTGGGATCGGCCTTCCAGTCGTTTTAGGAGTAGCCTTTCAATCGGTGGCACCACTGACGATCATCGGTCAAAACCATGGTAGTGGAGCGATGTTCGGAGCACTGATTGCGTCCGGGATTTTCGTCGTTCTCATCTCTGGCGTCTTCTCGAAACTGGCAAAATTTTTCCCAGCCATCGTTACGGGATCTGTGATTACGACAATCGGTTTGACACTCATTCCGGTTGCTATCGGAAATATGGGTGGTAATGTTCCAAATCCAACAGCTAGTAGCCTGACCTTGTCGCTCGTTACAGTTGCCATTATTTTACTCATCAACATCTTTACAAAAGGGTTCGTAAAATCTATTTCTATTTTAATCGGATTAGTCATCGGTACAACTCTTGCGGCATTTATGGGTTTAGTAGACTTTGCTCCAGTAGTCAAAGCGCCAATCTTACACGTTCCAACGCCGTTTTACTTTGGAATGCCAACATTTGAGTTCACTTCGATTTTCATGATGTGTGTTATCGCGATGGTTTCCATGGTTGAATCGACAGGGGTGTACTTAGCTCTTTCTGATATTACGAATGATCCAATCAATGAAACGCGTCTTCGTAACGGTTACCGTGCAGAAGGATTGGCCGTGTTGCTTGGTGGGATTTTTAATACTTTCCCATACACAGGTTTCTCTCAAAATGTGGGCTTAGTGAAAATGTCCGGCATCAAAACACGTCTTCCAATCTACTACGCAGCAGGCTTTCTTCTATTATTAGGACTTCTTCCAAAATTTGGCGCCTTAGCACAAATCATTCCTGATCCAGTCATTGGTGGAGCGATGATTGTGATGTTCGGATTCGTATCTCTTCAAGGGATGCAGATGCTTGCGCGTGTGGATTTTGCGAACAACGAACACAACTTCTTAATCGCAGCAGTTTCAATCGCTGTCGGCGTCGGCTTTAATAATAGTAATTTATTTAATAGCCTCCCAACAGAATTTAGCATGTTCTTCAAAAACGGAATCGTTATGGCCAGCATCCTTGCCGTAGCCCTTAACGCGATTCTCAATCGTAAGAAGAAATAAATAAACTCGTTATCTTCATTCAAAGAGAAGGTCTCCCCACCTTCTCTTTTTTCTATTTCTCCTTAAAGTTTCCTTGTCTCCAGCGGCCTGCCTCCTGAAATTGTTCAAAGTATCCATGCACGCAAAACCTACGGGAAGAAAACTGAACACATTGTGGAGCGGTAAAAATAAACTCAATCCAGTTGGCTTTCTACATAGATGATTTCGAAGAAGCTTGCGGATTTTATAATCGCAGTAACGGGGAATCGCATCGAATGTGAGGGAGAAAGACAGAAATACTCTAAATACAATAATGTATTTAGAGTATTTCGTTTTCTTTCCCCCACAAAGTTGAATAGGGATGAGCAAGCTGGATACAGCGAAGCTCATTCCATTCAACCACTGTGCCTACGCGGAGTAGGGACAATTCCCGTACTCCGCGTTTGAAGCTTCGAAGGTGCAAGACTACAGGCTTGCACCGGTGCCCCGTAACAGCGATTATAAAAAGAATCCGCAAGGATTCTAAGAAATCATCAGCACTAACTAACTTTCAGAATGCCAAACTGAATCTAAGCATATTCATTTCACCCAAGTCGCACCATCCACAATATTTTTAGTGGATTTCACTTCTCGTATTTTTTGCGTAGGTATGGTATACTATGCCTATCTTTAAACAATTTCAAGGAGGCTTAGCCCAACATGGCTGAAGACAAGAAAACATTTTACTTAACCACACCGATTTACTATCCAAGTGGCAACTTACACATTGGTCATGCCTATACAACTGTAGCCAGCGATGCAATGATTCGCTATAAAAAACTACAAGGGTTTGACACTTACTTCTTAACAGGAACAGATGAACACGGACAAAAAATCCAAGAAAAAGCGAAAGAAGCAGGCGTTTCTGAAATTGAATTCGTCGATAAAATCATTTTCGGCATTCAAGACCTTTGGAAAAAGCTAGACATCTCTTACGATGACTTCATTCGTACAACACAACCACGCCATACAAAAGCCGTCCAAAAGATTTTCCAAAAATTAGTGGACAATGGCGATATTTACCTTGGTGAATACGAAGGTTGGTATTCAGTATCAGACGAAGAGTACTTCACTGAGTCTCAATTAGTCGAAGTATACCGTGACGCCGAAGGAAATATGATTGGTGGGGTTGCGCCAAGTGGACACGAAGTAGAACTCGTTAAAGAAGAATCTTATTTCTTCAGAATGAGCAAATACGCAGACCGCTTATTGCAATACTATGAAGAGCACCCAGATTTCATTCAACCAGAATCACGTAAAAATGAGATGATTAATAACTTCATCAAACCAGGCTTAGAAGACTTAGCCGTATCACGTACATCATTTGACTGGGGAATTCCAGTGCCAAACGATCCAAAACACGTGGTTTACGTATGGATTGATGCCTTATCGAACTATATTACAGCGCTAGGATATGGTAGTGATGATGAAACATTATTCAACCGCTACTGGCCTGCAGATGTGCATTTTATTGGAAAAGAAATCGTTCGTTTCCATACGATTTACTGGCCAATTATGTTAATGGCGTTAGATTTACCATTACCGAAGAAAATCTTCGCACACGGCTGGTTATTGATGAAAGACGGTAAAATGTCTAAATCAAAAGGGAACGTGGTAGACCCTAACACTTTAATCGAGCGTTATGGATTAGATGCACTTCGTTACTACTTATTACGTGAAGTGCCATTCGGTTCTGACGGTATTTTTACTCCAGAATCATTCGTAGAACGTATCAATTATGACTTAGCCAATGACTTAGGAAACTTATTAAACCGTACTGTTGCGATGATTAATAAGTATTTCGATGGAACCATTCCTGCACACACTGCACCGGTTTCCACATTTGACCAAGAATTAGTGGATGCTTCAAAAGAGATGATCGTGGAAGTCGAAGAAGCGATGGAAAACATGCAATTCTCAGTGGCTCTTGCAGCAATCTGGAAATTCGTTTCTCGTACGAATAAATACATCGATGAAACAACTCCATGGGCAGCCGTGAAAGACGAAGCGCGCCAAGAAGAATTAGCACGTACAATGAACTACTTAGCAGAAAGCTTACGTATCATTGCCGTTGCCTTACAACCGTTCTTAACGCAAACTCCAGGAGAAATCTTGGCACAGTTAGGAATTACAGATAGCGAGTTAATGGATTACCCTTCATTACACACATTTGGCGTAATTCCTGAAGGAACGAAAGTGGTCGAAAAAGGACAACCAATCTTCCCACGTTTAGACGTTGAAGAAGAAGTAGCTTACATTCAAGCAAAAATGGGTGGAACACCAGCTGAAGAAGAAAACACAGACTGGAACCCAGAAGAAGTGGAACTATCAAGTGAAAAAGAAAGCATCAAATATGACGACTTCGATAAGATTGAATTGAAAGTCGCAGAAGTCATCGAATGCGGACCAGTGGAAGGGGCAGACAAATTGCTTCAATTCCGCTTAGACGCTGGAGATGCTGGCGGTCACCGTCAAATCCTTTCTGGTATCGCAGAATGGTATCCAGATCCAAGTATTTTCGTTGGAAAGAAAGTCGTCATCGTTGCGAACTTGAAACCACGTAAAATGCGCGGACAAATCAGCCAAGGAATGATTCTTTCGGCTGAAAAAGATGGCGTCCTACAAGTGGTGTTTGCACCAGAAGGAATGCCAAACGGCTCAACAGTAGCTTAATTAAATCAAACGAGAGCGCGACCCTTCGAATGCGAAGAAAGGCATTTGAAGGGTTGTCTATTTTAAAGGAGTTAACTATATGAAAAAAGGTTTATTAACAGGGTTACTACTCTTTGGATTTTTCTTTGGAGCAGGGAACCTCATTTTTCCACCAACATTAGGATATCAATCAGCTGATCAACTTTGGCCAGCAGTTATCGGATTTATCGTTTCTGGGGTCGGTCTTGCGATTGGAACCCTTTTAATTGGAACGGTCATTAATGGTGGGTTTAAGAAAGAGTTGGACGAAAAGATTCATCCGATTTTCTCATTGGCATATTTAATTGCATTATATTTGGCAATTGGGCCATTCTTTGCGATTCCACGTACAGCAACGGTATCCTATAATATCGGGGTAGCGCCGTTCTTACCGGATTCAAAATCAGGACTTATTATTTACGCAGCGATTTACTTTGCGGTAGCCTTTTACTTGGCATATAACCGTTCATCACTATTATCAAGCATCGGTAAAATCTTAACACCGATTTTTGCAGGGTTAATCTTAATCTTAGTAGTTGTTGGAGCGTTCAAATTTGGGCAAACAACTCCTGAGTTAGCTGGACAAACAGATTTGACAGCAGCAAAAGCTTTCGGAAATGGATTTATTGAAGGGTATAACACACTCGACGCCTTAGCAGCGGTAGCCTTCTCAGTAGTTGCTGTGAACACGTTAAAAGAGTTCCATTTCAGTTCTAAGAAAGAGTACGAGAAAACAATCATGAGCGTTGGTGTTGTAACAGCAATTGGATTCAGCGTATTGTATATCGGACTTGCGTTCCTTGGAAATCATTTCAACGTGGCAAGTGCATTAGCAAAAGATGCAGATTTAAACGTTGGGTCATACGTATTAACAATGGCTTCACGCGAGTTGTTTGGTACATTCGGGCAAGCCTTCCTAGCAGTGATGGTAATCATTACCTGCTTAACAACAACAGTAGGACTTATCGTATCTGTAGGGGAGTTCTTCGAAGAAACATTCCCTCGCTTCTCTTATAAAGTGTATGCGACAGTATTTACATTAATCGGATTTGGTGTAGCGACACTTGGTCTTCAAACGATTATCGCATTTTCACTTCCAGTATTGATGATTTTATATCCAATTACAGTGGTGATTGCGTTCTTCGTATTAGTGAATAAGAAAGTGGCATTCTCTAAGAGAGGAATGCAACTAACAGTAGCGTTGACAACGATAATTTCAACAGTTTCAAGTTTAGCTTCTGCGTTGAAATTAGAAGGATTAGCAAAAGCGTTGGAAATTCTTCCGTTACAAGGGTTGTCACTTGGATGGATGGGACCCGCTATTGTTGGTATTATAATCGCGCTCATCTTACCTGACAAGATCAAAGGCGAAGCATTCGACTTCGAAGCATTTCAAACAAAATAGTGTATAGTGCATAGATGATTACTGCGTATCCTTACGAGGATTTTCATAGTAGCGGTAACGTTGCACCGGTTCGAGCCTCTTCGAGTCTCTCACCTTTAAAGCCTCAAAGAGGGCGTACGGATTAAAAATCCTACGCCCTCTTATTCGTTTTAATGCTTAGCCACGTTACTGCTACTATAAATCCCCTAGGATACTTCGTAATCATCTATTTTATTTGTGCTTATATTTATTTGAAATGCTTCAAACTCTTCAAAAAAGAGACAAGAAATTAGACAAAAAGAAACTCCGACTGGGATTCCAGTCGGAGTTTTTGCATGCTAAAGGGCTTCGATAAAGCGCTCAGAGTGAGTTTGCCACATATCGGGATTGAAGCGAGCGGTTTCGGGAATGAGAATCATGTGGTAGAGTCGGACCGTGCTTCCGTCTTTGACCTCATAGGAGTACTCGTATAAAAATCCAATACGTTTGGCGAAGTCGCAAGAGTCTGTGTGCGTACTTTCTACTTTTAAATAGAGCTCTGAGATGCCCTGCTCAACAAGGTACGGATGTAATAATTGAAAGGCTTCAATTAAAATGTCACGATGCCAATATTCTTCGAGCAGCGCGAAATCCAATAGATGACTTTGGTCTGTGGAGACTTTTATAAAGCCAATTGGCAGGTCGTAATTCTTCATTTCAATGATAAAAAAGTACGGGTCGTTGTCCATTAGTTGTGTATAAAAGTTCTCTGCATTTAAATGAGACGTTGCAGATACCCATGGAAGATTTGACGTTGCTAGAGGGTCCGTTAGCAATGACTGAATAATCTCCATGTCAGTTTCGTGAAAGGGCCTTAGAGAGATACGTTGTGATGCTAGTGTAGGTACGTTCATAATCGCTACCCCCTTTCTCTACCTGCATTATAGTTCTAAAAAATTGGAAAGTAAAGAGGAAGAATTGCGTTTACAACAATAATGAAAAGGGTTCCGAAAATGTATGTAAACGAGGGATTTTTTCCTATTATGGTGGTAGAAGCTGTCAAATTCGACCGTCATTTTTTATCGTGACTTTTGTCATGGTGAGTCGTGACGGACGGGCCTACTGAGTGACCTTCGTTTTTGTTAAAGTAGAATCATCAAGAACAACACATGGAGGCAAACATGATTACAGTAGAAAAAATTACAAAGCGTTTTGGAAACAAGACAGCATTAAACCAAATTCAATTTAACGTCGAAAAAGGAGAAATCTTCGGGTTCTTAGGACCAAGTGGAGCAGGGAAAACAACCCTCATCAATATCCTAACTGGCCAACTAAAAGCTGACGAAGGAACGACACAACTCCTCGGCAAAGATACAAAAGACCTTACCCCAGAAGACTTAGCACATATCGGTCTCGTTGGAGATTCAAGTGGCTACTACGAAAAATTAAGTCTCGAGAAGAACTTAATCGTCTACGCAAAGATTTACGGATTACCAAATAGCCGCGTCGATGAAGTGCTTGAACAAGTCGGACTACTAGAAAGTAAGAAGACAATCGCGGAAAAACTTTCAACAGGGATGCGACAAAGAATGTTTCTCGCAAGAGCACTCTTAAACAGACCAGAGTTACTCTTCCTAGACGAACCAACGAGTGGGCTAGACCCAATGACTTCTAAGAAGATTCACCGTCTGTTGGAAGAACTAAAAGCAGCGGGGACAACGATTTTCCTAACGACACACGACATGGTCGAAGCCACAGAGATGTGTGATCGCATTTCCCTACTAAACCAAGGGGACTTAGTAGAAATCGGAACACCACGAGATATTATTCAAAAGTATAACAAAGAAAAACGAGTGAAAGTCACATTCACTGACCACAGCGCACAAGTGATGGCTTTTGAAGACTTGAAAGATCAAGATATGACGCAAGTGGAGCTCATTCACTCAATGGAACCAACGTTAGAAGACATCTTTATTCAATTGACAGGAGAGAAATTAAATGATTAAAAGAATTAGCGCCTTAATTTGGCTACGTACACAAATGATTTTAAGCAATGGAGCAATGTTATTCCAAATCGTATTCCCATACGGAATGTTATTGGCATACGACCATTTCATGAACAAAGACGGCAATCCACAAACAGCCGTACAAATCCTATTCATGATGATTCCGCTAGCGCTTAGCTTATCTGTCGGATCAATGATTACAATTATGCTTGCTGAAGAAAAGGAAAAGAAAAATTTGAAGACTCTCTTCTTAAGTGGCATTCACTCAGTCGAATACTTAATCTCAATCTTATTCTACCCAGTAGTTTTAGCAGTAATTACGATTGTAAGTTTCCCAATGATTGTTAAAGCGGATCTTTCAGGACGTTGGATGGAATATGGTGCAATCGTTGCGAGTGTGGCCATCTGTGTGATTTTACTCAACTTATTAGTGGGTGCTTTGACAGATACGCAAGCAAAAGCGCAAGTAAATGGTGTGATTCCGATGATGGGGATTGCGTTCTTACCGATGTTCTCAATGTTGAGCGATGCGGTATCAAAAGTGACACACTATACATTTATGGGGAACTTTGTGGATTTCTTTACCAAAACCGACTTCGCCTTAACAGCCCAAAACTTCATCGTCCCTGGTGTATGGATTGTGGTGCTACTAGTCCTAAACTTCTTCTTCTTAAAACCTAAAGCGAAAAATTAAAAGAGTGAGTGCTCCTGGATTACTTCGAATCCTTACGGATTCTTTTATAAAAGCTATAACGGGGCACCGGTTCGAGCCTCTTCGAGTCTCTCACCTTTAAAGCCTCAAAGGAGGTGTACGGAATGAATTCCTACACCTCCTAATTCGCATTTAATGCTTATTCCCGTTACAGCTATTATAAAATCCGTAAGGTTCTTCGTAATCCAGTGCAGGGATTTTGTTTTTTGCTTTTTTTAAAGAGAAGAAAGTGGACACAATCCATGCAAGGACGATGGTGCTTTGAGAGTTAAGGCTCCATAGACAACTAGGACTTCGAGTTGAAAACAGGTAAAAATGCCGATTTAATCGTATTTCCTCCAAAGGGTATGGACTTTTGGAGGATTTTTTGAGCAAAATAGTATAAGAAAAAAGCAAGATGTATCATGTATGATACGTATCATGCATGATACACTTAAAGAAAAACGGAGGTGTATTTATGAGGTATAAACGCGAATTTACAAAATCGGACTTCGAAGAATTAGAGGCGATGCCGTATGGGAGAATGGTAAAGGCTGCTGCGATTGTGCAACTGATTGAAGAAGAAGGTGTGACTCCAGAAATGATTGAAAAATGGGGGAGAATCAATGAAAAAGATGGAAGGATGCACTTGGTCTTTGAAGTTGAAGATATTACGGAAGGGGTGAATGGCAGTGAGTTCTATACGAGAAGAAACGTTCACTACTTTAGCTTCCCGGTATCCGAAATTTAAAGAGGACTTAGCTAGAGAACTAGCGATGCACAGGGCTGCTCTTCGAATTATTAAACTCCGTATGGAAAGCAATTTATCAAAAGCGGAGTATGCGAAGAAAATGGGGATTGAGCGAACGAACCTTTCACGATTGGAAAAAGGGAAGATCAATCCAAAATTATCTACACTCATCGAACTAGCGCACCAAAATGGGTATGAGGTGGATATTCAGCTCAAACCGTTTGGATATTAATAAAATTGAATTGGCTACTCTGACTTGGTTGGAGTAGCCTTTTTATTTCCACTAAAAGACGGTATAATAAACGTGATAAACTCTGGAGGAACAGAAATGAAGAAAAACGAATTTTATACAGTAACCATTGAGGATTTAACGCATGAAGGACTGGGAGTTGGGAAGGTCGATGGATTCCCGCTATTTATCGAAAATAGTATTCCAGGCGAAGTCGTGCGTGTGAAGACGATGAAGATTGGGAAAAGCTATGGCTACGCGCGTGTGGAGGAGTGGCTGGAAGTGAGCCCGAATCGCGTGGAGGTGAAAGACGCCATTGGAACACGTGTGGGGACGATGCCGCTGCAACATATGACTTACGAGAGCCAGCTGGCCTTCAAGCAGCAGCAAGTGAAAAATGTGATGACGAAAATCGCGAAGATGCCTGAATTAGAAGTGCGTCCAACGGTTGGAATGGAGAGTGAGCTGGGCTACCGAAACAAGGCGCAAATTCCAGTGCGTACGGTAGACGGTCTGTTGACGACAGGGTTCTTCAAGAAGAATTCGCATGATTTGATTCCGATTGAAGACTTCCATATTCAAGATCCTGAAATTGACCGATTGATTGTGGCCGTACGTGATATTTTAAGAAAGTATCCAGTGGTGGCGTATGATGAGGCCAACAATACGGGAGACTTGAAGCATATTATTGTGCGACGCGGCTTGCGTACGAAGCAAGTGATGATTATTTTCGTGACGAGAACAAAGGGGTTGCCACAAGCCGAGGCGATTGTAAGAGATATTACAGTGGCGCATCCGGAAGTGGTGTCTATCGTGCAAAACATCCAACCGAAGCCAACGAATGTCATCATGGGACGTGAGACGAAGGTGTTGTTCGGAGAAGATGTGTACGAAGAGAAGTTGTTCGAATTCACGTTCAAGATTAGCGCGCGTTCGTTCTTCCAAGTCAATACCGTGCAAACCGAAGTACTCTATCAGCAAGCCATCGACGCTGCGGACTTGAAGGGCGGCGAGACAGTTGTGGATGCGTATTGCGGAATCGGGACGATGAGCTTGGCTTTTGCCCGCGATGCCAAGAAAGTCTATGCCATGGAAATCGTGGATGATGCGATTGTGATGGCCAAGGAAAATGCGAAACTGAACGGTGTGACAAATTTGCACTTTGAAACGGGTGCGGCTGAGAAAATCATGCCACGCTGGAAGGAAGAAGGCATCCAGCCAGATGTGATTGTCGTGGATCCACCGCGTAAAGGGCTCGACCTTGCGTTTATTGAAGCGGCGTGTGCAACGGGACCTGAGCGTCTCGTGTACGTAAGCTGTAACCCAGCAACACTTGCTCGCGACCTTGTCCACTTTAAGGAACGTGGGTACATTGCGCAGTACGTGCAACCAGTGGATATGTTTCCGATGACTGCGCATGTCGAATGTGTGGCACTTCTTGTACGAGCTCCGAAGTAGAAGCAGATGAACGTCCTATGCAAGGCACACCCAAGAAAACGAGCAAGGTGAAGTGTGATTAGCCGCGTTCTAGTTCTAACGGAATGCCCAACATATTAATCTAGTATAAGTATTAAAATGGTGTAGACAAATGCAAATTTTGGAGGTGTTTTTATGTCAACAATTAAAATTGAAAACCTCACATTCTCATATTATGGCTATGTCAAACCTGTATTTGAAAATGTATCATTTTCATTTGATACGAACTGGAAAACAGGGCTAATAGGAAGAAACGGAATTGGTAAATCAACACTATTTAAGTTGCTTCTAAACCAAGAAGTTTATAAGGGGAAAATCAGCAAAAGTGTTGACTTTATTAAATTTCCACCTAATTTATGTGATACTTCAAAATTGGTGATTGAGTTATATAAAGAACTAATTTCAGATGAGGAAGAATGGAAATTATTTAGAGAACTTAATTTGCTAAATGTAGATGAAAGTCTTGTTTACAGAAAGTTTGAAACACTTTCCAAAGGAGAACAAACAAAAATCCTCTTAGCTATTTTGTTTACAAAGGAAGATGGTTTTTTACTTATAGATGAACCAACAAACCATTTAGATATGGACGGAAGAAAAATTGTCAGTGAATATCTGAAGAATAAAAAAGGTTTTTTGCTTATATCTCATGATAGAGATTTCTTAGATGGTTGTATCAATCATGTTGTGTCTATTAACAGGAATTCTATTGATGTCCAATCAGGAAATTTTACATCGTGGTATGAAAATAAATTGATGAAAGACCAATTTGAAATTAGTCAAAATGAGAAATTAAGAAAAGA